>JAYUUW010000774.1:0-3641 GCA_043754665.1 Anaerolineales bacterium
GGCCCGGCCCGGCGGCACCCGCAGTTCCTGGCGGCGCGCGTGGCCAACAACATCCTGGGGGTGTTCGGCATGGGCGGCCACATTGGCGAGCAGGTGCGCGAGAAGGGCGGCATGGCCTATTACGCGGCCAGCAGCCTGGATGGCGGGCTGGGGCCCGGCCCGTGGCGGGCCTACGCCGGCGTGAACCCCAAGAATGTCGAGCGCGCCGTGGAGTTGATCGTCAAGGAAATCCGCAAGTTCGTCACGCGCAAGGTTACGGCCGAGGAACTGGACGACAACAAGGCCAACTTCCTGGGGCGGCTGCCATTCAGCCTGGAGACGAACGAAGGGCTGGCCGGCAACGTCAGCGCCATGGAGCTGTATGGCCTGGGGCTGGACTACTTGCTGCGCTATCCCGAGCGCATCAAAGCCATCACGCGCGACGACATTCAGGCCGTGGCGCGCGAATACCTCAGCCCGGATAATTACGTCCTGGCCGTGGCCGGGCCGGAATAGGCGCGCCGCCAACCCTAGTATGCTGCGTACCGGCGTGGATTTCATCGAAGTCGGCCGCATCGACGAGGCCATTCTGCGCCACGGCGAGCGGTTCTTTCAGCGCTTCTTCACCACGCAGGAGCTGATCGACGCCAACGGCCGCACCCCGGCCCTGGCGGCGCGCTTTGCGGCCAAGGAAGCGGCGGCCAAGGCGCTGGGCTGCGGCATCGGCGACGTGGGCTGGAAGGACATCGAGATCGTGCGCGACAGCCGGCGCATGCCGCAACTGCGGCTGCACGGCCCGGCCGCCGCGCTGGCCCAGCAACTGGGGCTGGTGGAGTGGTCGGTGAGCCTGAGCCACACGCACGAGCACGCCATGGCGCTGGTGGTGGCTCAGGGCTGACAAAGTAACACCTACACGCATCAGACAATAGGGGAGGTGCAATGACCACGGAACAATTCACCCTCGTTATTGACAAGGAACAAGAGGAGAAACTCTCAGGTTATTGCCTCTATCGAAGTGTTGAAAAACAGTCAGGCCGACCAACTATTGACGGCGTATACATTCAGCGACGCCACCTCGCCAATCAGCCGCCAGACGAAATAACCATCACCCTCGAGTGGCAATCAAAAACAATCGGCCCAGATGCCCACGCTTGAGCAGGCCCGGCAGTTCTACGTGGACGCCGACCCGGTCCACGACTTTGACCACATTCAGCGGGTGCTGGCGCTGGCCGAGCGCGTAGCCCGTGCCGAGGGCGCTGACCTGGAGATTGTGCGGGCGGCGGTGCTGCTGCACGACGCCTCCGGTGCGACGCCGGGGGCCGACAGCGGGGCGCGGGCCATGCACCACGAAAGCTCAGCTGAGTTTGCGCGGGCGCAGTTGGCGGCCGACGGCTGGCCGGCGGAGCGGATTGAGGCGGTGCTGCACTGCATCCGCGCTCACCGCTTTCGCGGCACCGAAGCCCCGCGCACGCTGGAAGCCCAGATTCTGTTTGACTGCGACAAGCTCGATGTGCTGGGCGCGATTGGCGTGGCGCGCACGGTGGCCTACGCCGCCCTCGCCGGGCAGCCGCTGACGGGCGAGCCGTCCGAGTTGTTCAAGACCACTGGGCAGAAGGAGCCGGGCGAGCCGCACACGCCCTACCACGAGTTCCTGTTTAAGCTCGGGCGCGTGAAAGACCGGCTGCACACGCCCACGGCCAAGCAGATTGCCGAGGACCGCCACCGCTATCTGGCCGAGTACTTCGAGCGGCTGGCGAAGGAAGTAGCAGGGGAGATGTAAGAGGTCGGAGGTCAGAGGTCAGAGGTCAGAAGTCGGAAGTCGGAAGTCAGAGAAACCACAAATGACCGGGCTATCGCGAGGCGACGCTCGGTCTTTTTGTTTGGGGAGGTGGGATGTCAGGCGATGGCGAGGACGAGCATGCGCGGCGCGCCGTCGAGGTAGGGCGAGCGGTCGTAGTCGCCGTAGAGGTGCATGTGGGCGAAGCCGGCCCGTTCCAGCAGCAGGCGCATTTCGCCGGGGAAGGTGTAGCGCAGCGTCAGCGGGACGATGGTGCGGTGCAGGTCGCCGGCCGGGCCGGTGGAGTCGTAGAGCCAGGTGATGCGGGCGAGCTGCGCGGCGCGGTCGACGGCCAGGGTGGCGAACTGCTGCACGGTGCGCTCGCCGTCGGCGAAGGTGCGTTCGAGCGTCAGGCCCTGCTCGTGGGCGGCGTAGGCCTCGCCGGGGTTGGGCATATCCAGCGCCAGCGCCGCGCCGGGGGCCAGGTGGCGGCGGATGCGGGTGAGCGTGGCGAGTTGGGCCTCGGCCGTGAGCAGGTGCATGAAGGTGTTGAACGGCATGAGCGCCAGCTTGAAGGTCTGGCCCAGGTCGAAGGTGGTCATGTCGCCTTCGACCAACGCGGGGGCGGCGGCCAGGTGGCGGCCGGTGGCGGCGTCGAGGCGGGCGCGCAGACGGGCGAGCATCGCGGGGGCGTTGTCGAGGCCGGTGAGGGTGTGGCCGCGCCGCGCCAGGTTGAGCAGCACGCGGCCGGTGCCGCAGCCCAGCTCCAGGATCGGGTCGCCGTATTCCTCAGCCAGCTCCAGCCAGTAATCGAGGTCTTCGGTGAACTCGGCGTTTTCCAGGTCGTAGTAGCGGGCGAGGGTGGCGTAGGTCATGGTGGGCATTGTACAGTGCAATCGCATCTTACTTACGTTGGATGAGTGAGGCCGAAAGTGGCTCAGAAACTTGACCTGGCTATAACAACCCGAGATTCCTCACCGGCCAAAAGGGAGCGCTAGGCCAAAATACCTGAGGCCGGGTTCGGAACCCAAACAAAGGACGTTTGGGCAAGTGTGACAAATCCGGCGGGCCGGTGACGGCGAGCGGCTGGTTGAGCGGAGGAGGCTGGCGCGCAGCGCCATGCAGTCCTCGAAACCCAAACAAAGGGCGTTTGGGCGAGTGTGACAAATCAGACGGAAGGGCGACGGCGGGCGGCGGGTTGAGCGGAGGCGGCTGGCGCAACGAGCGCGCGGGCGCAGTGGTACAATACGCTTATCCGGGGCGTAGCGCAGTCCGGCAGCGCACCGCGTTTGGGACGCGGTGGTCGCCAGTTCAAATCTGGCCGCCCCGACAATCGCGCCGGTCAATCCACCAGGACTGACCGGCGCTTTTTTGTTTAGGCCGCCTCGCAAAACCGAGACGCGAAGCGTCGGCGGGACGCGCTGGCTCAGAGACTAGCCAGTGGTAAGCCGCCTTGCGGATTTCTCTCCCCCCACAAAAGTCAGGCCAGATCCAACGGCCGGAAGGGGGGCTTCTTCACCCAAACAAAGGTCGTTTGGGCAGGTGTGACAAATCCGGCGGATGGGTGACGGCCGGCGGCTGTTTGAGCCGAGGGGGCTGGCGCACAAGCCAGGGATAGCAAACGGGACGGCTCACGTGAGCCGTCCCGTTGTGTTTACTGGAGTAGGCGGGCTACTCGACCAACGCCGGGGTGTCGACCGGCGCAGGGGCGGCCACATCGGCGGGGGCGGGCGAGGGGGCCTCGCGGCGGAACTGGATGCCCTCGCCTTCGACGAAGTCGGCGGTGACGGTGTCGCCGGTCTTGAACTCGCCGCGCAGCATCTGCACCGAGAGCGGGCTCTCGATGTACTTCTGCAGGGCGCGGCGCAGCGGGCGGGCGCCAAAG
>JAYUUW010000775.1:0-6475 GCA_043754665.1 Anaerolineales bacterium
AGGCGGCGCTGCCCGACGAGGCCGTGCGGCTGGCGGCGCTGGACCTGCAGCGGACGCTCTTTCCCATGGGGCTGGGCCTGGCCGCGCTGGTGGCGGTGGTGAACGTCCTGCTGAGCCGGCGGGCCGCGCGGCCGATGACGGCGCTGCGGGGCGCGGCGGCGCGCATTGGCGAGGGCGACCTGAGCACGCCGGTGCCGGCCCCGCCCGACGCTGAGACCAGCAGCCTGGCGCTGGCGTTGGAGGAGATGCGGCGGCGGCTGCTCGACCTGACGGCCAACCTGCGGCGGCAGCAGGCCGAGTCCAACGCGATCTTGAGCGGCATTGTGGAGGGCGTGTTCACGGTCGACAGCGAGCGCCGCATCCGCTATTTGAATCCGCAAGCGGCGGGGCTGCTGGGCACCACCTCGGAGGCCGTTCTCGGGCGCTTCTGCGGCGATGTGCTGCTGCCGCTGGCGGTGCGCGGGCGGCGGCCGTGCGAAGACCAATGCCCGATCCTGCATGCGCGCTTTCAGCCGGGGGCGCGGGCCAGCGAACAACTGGCGCTGGCGGGCGGGCGGCGCAGTGTGGTGGTGACCAGCGCGCCGCCGGTGGTGAGCGGCTGGCCGGCGGGGGCCGAGCTGCAAGTGGTGGTGGTGCGCGACGAGACCGACGTGGAGGCCACGCGCCGCCTGCGCGACACCGTGCTGGCGAACATCTCGCACGAGTTCAAAACGCCGCTGTCGGCGCAGTTGGCCTCGATTGAGCTGCTGCTCGACCAACTGCCGGACCTGAGCACCGACCAGATTGCCGGGCTGGTGCTCTCGCTGCAAAGCGGCACGCTGCGGCTGACGCAATTGATCGATAATCTGCTGGAGAGCGTGCGCATTGAGGCGGGCCACGACCAGGTGCGGCGGCTGCCGGTGCCGCTGGACGAGGTGGTGGAGCAAGCGGTGGAGATGGTGCGCCCGCTGCTTGACCAGCGCGGGCAGACACTATACGTGGATTTACCCTATCCCTTGCCGCGCGCGCGGGGCGATGCGCCGCGATTGGTGCAGGTGTTAGTCAATCTGCTGGCGAACGCCAACAAGTACGCGCCGGCCGACACGGCCATCCGCGTGGGCGGGCAGGCCGAGGCTGGCACGGTGACGGTGTGGGTGGAGGACGAGGGGCCGGGCCTGCCCGACCTGCCGGCCGAGGCCTTGTTCGGCCGCTTTGTGCGCGCCGGGCTGGGCGAAGGCGATACCGGCGGGGCGGGGCTGGGGCTGTGGATTGTGCAATCGATCGTGGCGCGGCACGGCGGGCGCGTGACGGCCGAGAACACCGGGCAGGGCACGCGGGTGCGGGTGACGCTGCCGCGCGCGCAAGTGGACATTGAGCCATGAAGGTCTTGGTGGTAGACGACGATGTGGCCCTGCGCGGGCTGGTGAGCTTTGCGCTGCGGCAGGCGGGCTATTTGCCGCTGGAGGCCGGCGACGGGCCGCAGGCGCTGGCGCTGTTCGAGCGCGAGCAGCCCGATTTGGTGATTCTGGATGTGAACCTGCCGGGCCAAAGCGGCTTCGAGTTGTGCCGCCAACTGCGCGCGCAGACCAGCGTGCCGATCATGCTGCTGACGGTGCGCAATACAGAAGAGGACGAAGTGATGGGCCTCGACCTGGGCGCGGACGATTACCTGACCAAGCCGTTTAGCCCGCGCGGCCTGCTGGCGCGGGTGCGGGCGCTGCTGCGGCGCGGCGAGACGACCGGCCCCGACGCGGCCCCGCGCCTCGGTGGCCCGCACGCGGCGGGGGAGTTGAGCCTGGACCCGGAGAACCAGACCGTGAGCGTGCTGGGCGGCCCGGCCACGCGGCTGACGAATTTGGAGTTCCGGCTGTTTCAATATCTGCTGGTCAACGCGGGGCACACGCTGCCGGCCGAGCGACTGATGCAGCATGTGTGGGGCTATCGCGGCCCGGGCGACCGGCAGATGCTGAAGCAGTTGGTGCACCGGCTGCGGCAGAAGATTGAGGCCGACCATGCGGCGCCGCGCTACCTGCTGACGGTGGCGGGCCTGGGCTACCGGCTGGAGCCGGAGGGCGCGGCAACGGATGGCGCTGCGCGCTAACCGCTTTGCGTGTAGCAGATGCGGCCGTGTTTGACTCGGGCCAACGAAAACAGCCGTCCGAGTATTTGTAGGGGTTAGTCAGTGAACTACGAAGGCGTGTTTGTGGATGCCAGCGGTCGGACGCTGAATATCCGGCGGGCGGCGGGCGGCAGCGGGGCGTACGGCGTGCGCGTGACGCTGCCGAGGGCGCTGGACCAGGCTCTGCACGATCATCCCGATTATCCGTTTGAGATCGCCAATGTATTGCAGGGGTGGGTCGTGCAGGCGGCCGCGAACGGGGAGCGGCTGCGGGTGGAGGCCGGGGCCTTGCGCATTAATGGCCTCGGGCCGACCCTCAATCTAGCGCCGCTCGATGCCAACACACTCCAGGCCAGCGTGAGCCTGGGCCTGTACGATGACTGGGACGACGATCTCGGCCTGCCGTGGGCGTTCCCGCTGTCGCCTTACCGGCGGCAGGCGCTATAGACCGCGCAGGAAGTCGCTCACCACGCGGTTGAACAACTCGGGCTGTTCCAGGCTGGGCAGGTGGGCGCAGTCGGGCAGCACAAACGCGCGGGCATGGGGCAGGTGCGCAGTCAGGTAGTGCCCGGCCGCCACCGTATCCGGCACGTCAATGCCGCCGATGATGACGAGCGTGGGGGCCTTGACCTCGGCCAGGCGCGTGTAGGCGGGCGGCGTCAGCTTTTGCTCGGCGCCAAGTTCTTTAGCCTCATTGACCAGCGCCACCAGATTCATGGCGCGCACCCGGTCGCGCAGGGCGGCCGGCACTTGGTCCGGCGTGCGCTGCGGGCCATCCAGCCAAATTTGCACTTCCAACTCGGAGGCCAGCGCGAAGTCGCCGGCGTCGAACGCGGCCTCCACGGCGGGCAATTGCGGCGGCGCGGGGTGCGCAGCAGGGTAACCGCCGGGCCGGCTGCACACCAGCACCAGACCGGTCACGCGGTCGGGAAACTCCAACGCAAAATCCAGGCACACGCCGCCGCCCATGGAACAGCCCAGCAGGTGGGCGCGCTCAACGCCGAGATGGTCGAGCAGGCGCACCAGATCGTGGCGGTGCGCGAACTCGCCGGCCACGGGCAGGGTCTGGCCGAAGCCGCGCAGATCAAGGCGAATGACTTGAAAGTGCGCGGCCAGCGCGGTGAACTGGTCATCCCACATCGTGCGGTCGGCGATGCCGGCGTGCACCAGCACCAGCGGCGCGCCCTGCCCGGCCACATCGTAGTGTAGTTCGGTGCCGTCGAGCGCGAGGCGGTGATCGGCGGCGAAGGGCAGCGTTGACATAGGCGGTGAGTCCTTGGGAAGGCGGTACAATGCGCCCATATTGGCGCACGGCGGCGGTAGGAGGCGAACGATGACGGATCATACCATTATTGCGGCCACGAGCGCGACGCTCCAGGCGCTGTTCGAAGGCACCATCACCAACGACCCCGCGCCCGGCCTGAACGGCCTGCTGGTCGACCTGCGCTCGCCACGCGAGCTGCGGCTGGATAACGACGGCCTGGGCCTCTCGGTGTGGCTGTACCGCGTGGACGCGACGACCGACCGCCGCACGGTGATGCCCACGCCGCTGCTGCCCGGCCAGCGCCGCAGCGACGCCGGGCTGACGTTCGAGCTGCACTATTTGATCACCCCGGTCGCGGCGGGGCCGGAGGACGAGCAAATGGTGCTCGGCCGCGTGCTGGAGACGCTGCGCGATTACCCGGTTCTGACCGGCCCCGACCTGCGGGGCGGGCTGGCGGGCGAGGTGCGCTTGAGCCTGGAGACGCTGACGTTGGAGGAGAGCGCCCGCCTGTGGAGCGCGCTACAAGAGCCGTATCGGCTGGCGGTGGCGGTGCTGGCCCGGCCGCTGGCGCTGGAACCCTGAGCGGGGAGACCCCTTGATGTCTGAAATTCGCGCGTTTTTGGAAGACCATCTGACGCACATCTTCGCCTACGACACGGAACACTACCGCGCCACCACGGCCGAGGACCTGTCGCTGTACGAGTGGTATATCACGCCGCACCGCATCGACGGCTTCCCGTTCCACGAATTTTTGATGAACGAGGCCATGGCCGCCAACGCCACGGCGCTGACCGGCGACGGCCTGCTGGACAATCAAGCCCCGCGCCCGAGCGCGCCGCCGCATGTGCGCTTCGACCTGGCGAACTACCGCGAGCAGCGCTATGGCGACACGGCCATTTGCAGCTACACGCTGCTGGTGAGCACCAGCACCGGCAGCGGCAGCACGGTGCGCGGCTACAACGAGAGCCGGGTGCTGGTCAAGTTTGCGGAGGGCTGGAAGGTGGTGCATGTGCACAAGAGCCCCACCTACCGCAGCCCCATCGAGCCGCCGAAGTAGCGGCGCGATAGCGTTGCGGAGGGATTGCACTAGAATACAGCGTGGGATTGTTTCACCGAGAGGCACGGAGGCAGCGCATGAACCCGCAAACTGTGAAGACTGATAGTTGGCCGACCCTGAAGGACAAGTACGAGACCGACGGCTACGCGATCTTTCGCAACGTGGTCGATGCCGACCTGGTGCGCGAGGCCAGCGCGCACATTGATTGGCTGATTGCCAAGCACCCCGACATGCGGCCGGAAAAGCTGTGGCACACGCTGGTGGTCACCGACCCGTTTTGGGTGCGGCTGGTGAGCGACCCGCGCCTGCTCGACCTGGGCCAGCTCTTTTTGGGGCCGAACATCGCGCTGTTCGCCTCGCACTACATTGCCAAGCCGGCGTTTGAAGGGCTGCCGGTGCTAATGCACCAAGACGGCAGCTATTGGCCGCTGGAGCCGATGGAGGTCATCACTTTGTGGCTGGCAGTGGACCACTCGGGGCCGGAGAACGGCTGTATGCGCGTGGTGCCCGGCACGCACCGCATGGACTTGCAAAAGATGAACAAGCGCACCGATGTCGACAACGTGCTCGACTCGGAGATCGACCCGGCGCTGGTCGATGCGGCCAGCGTGGTCGACCTGGTGCTGGAGCCGGGCGACGTGTCGGTGCACCAGCCGAATATCATTCACGGCTCGAACGCCAACAACTCGCCCAAGCGCCGCGCCGGGTTGACCATCCGCCTCATCCCGACCAGCACGCGCATCTTGGGCTCGCCCGACCCGTGGCCGTACGCGCTGCTGCTGCGCGGCGAGGCCATGGCCAACGGCAACGTCTATCAGCCATGGCCGAAGTACGTGGAGGGCGAGCACATGCCCTTCCGCGGCAGCGACGCCTGGAAATAACTGGCCGCCTACGCGGGCGGCACGGTTAGGAACCGCACGGTCACGATCTGCTTGGGCGCCACGGTCAGGTCGAGGCCGGGGCGCGCTAGCGGCTGAGCGGCGGCGAGCGCGTTGCCTTCAAAATCTACGCGCTGCGCGGCGACCGGCCGCCAGAAGTTCAAGACGGCTTCCGCCAGATCGACGGAAGCCGTCGTTGATTCTAGGTTGGGGTTGAACAGCCGCACCTCCAGCCCGGCACCGGCCGCGCCTTCGGTGGCGAAGCGCACACTGGTGACCACCACCGGGCCGCGCACCTCCAGATAGCCGGCGCTGGGCGGCAGCGCGGCGGTGCTGGCGCGGTGCTGGATATCCAACTGGGCCAACTGCACGTCGCGCAGGCCGCCGGCCAACTGCTGGCCCAGGCGACAGAGCACTGCCCGGTCGGGGTCGCCGGCCAGCGGTACGATCCAGAACTGAAAGCGCTGCGGCCCCAGCACCTGGCCGTCAGGCTCGCCGTTGGTGAAGACCGTGCGGCGGGTCGAGCGGTACAGCGTGAGCGCCAACGGGCGCTCAGGCTGGTCACGCACGCCCGACTCTAGCAGGCCGGTGCTCACCACCGCCAGCCCGCGGCCGGGCGCGGCCACCGCGCTCCAGGTCTGCTGCGGGCGCGTCTCCAACTCCAACTCACGGAACAAGTGGTTGTCAGGGCTGAGGGCGATGGGCCGCTCGACCACATCGAAGGCCGAGTCGGAGAGGTAGCTGTTGGCCGCCACGCCGCTGGGGAATAGGCACCGCAGCCGGTGGTCGCGGGCGACGTTGTCTACTCGGACCTCGCACTCCACGTGGTCGGCCCCGACGCGCAGGGTGACGTAAGTGTCGAGCGCCAGGTCGACCAGCTCATCGGTGCGGCGCATGGTGGCGAAGTCGAAGGCGGCCGGCACAGTCAGGCGGGTGCGAATGCGGAAGGTCGTTTGGTACGGGCCATCGTGGATGAGGGCGATGGCGGCCGGGCTGGCGGTGGAGACAAACACCTGGTCGTTGGTGGCCTGGCCGTGATACCAGCCATCGCCGATGTCGGCGCCGTCTTCGTACGTCAGCAGGCGCGCGAAGGTCTGGCCGGTGCGGCAGTCAGTGAGGGTGAGCGTGCCGTTCGGCTCGATGACGACGGACAGGTGCGCGTTGGCCATTGAGCGCTC
>JAYUUW010000776.1:0-8468 GCA_043754665.1 Anaerolineales bacterium
CACAAGCGTCGGCCAGCAGGTCAGCTCGCCTGCGTGGGAGATCGGCCAGCGTGCCCGTTACCAGGTTCGGACGGGCGGGTTCGGTCCGTCGGCGAAAGAATTGGTGGGCGGCCGATGACAGCCGCGCCCACAGGATGTTGGCACATCGCGTGAGTTGGCTCAACATAAGCGTCTATCTTCCAGCGGATCGTAGTTTCCGGGGTGAGCGGAGAGTGTATCACGGTATCACGGCCAATTTACGCTTCTAATTCGCCCGGATGAAAGGTGAAGCCAGCACAGGAGCCGCGGTTTGGGATTGGCGCTGATCCGGCCCAGGAGGGCTGCAAACCGCTCCGGCGTTGGACCATTGAGCTCATCCTGTTCCATTTGTGCCAGGGACTTTTCGAAACGGGTGCGATAGGCTGTACTCGAGCGTGCCGCCTGCGACACCTGTCGCTTGGCCGTAAAGCCTGTGTGAAAATTGCCGGGCTCGATGAGAACTACGCGAACGCCAAACGGCTCGACTTCTAAACGCAGAGCTTCGGTCAGGCCCTCCAGGGCGAATATGCTGGCGCTGTAAAAGCTCTCAAAAGGGAGCCCCAATAGCCCGGCCAGCGAGCTCATGTTGATGATCAGGCCGGCGCCCTGCTGGCGCATTTCCGGCAGCACGGCCCGGCACAGGCGCACCGCGCCAAAAAAATTGGTGTCAAACTGCGCCTTGGCTTCTTCGAGCGTCGTGTCCTCGACCGATCCGGCGATGCCGAAACCAGCGCAGTTCACGACGATATCTAGCCGGCCAGCCTGTGCCCGGACCTGCTCAACGCCGGACGTCACCGACTTGTCCTGGTCCACGTCCATCACCAGCGGCATCCACCGCACTTCGCCGAGATTTTCGATCGTCCGGCTGGCGCCGTAGACGGTGAAACCCAGCCGGGCCAGATGATCGGCGCAGGCCTTGCCAATGCCGGATGACGCCCCGGTAATGAGAACCACAGATTTCCTCAATGGGCTGTGCTCATTTGGAGCCACGCGACTCCAGTTGCCTAACCGACGAAGTGAGGCCCGCCACGGCTTGCGCCCGTTTCATGATGGTCGCCTGCGACTGGCCCGTGGCCAAATAACCAACGGGGCAGGCGCGCGTGGTGCACGCCTGCCCCGCTAGTCTGGCTGCCTAGTTTACCGCACAACCAGGGGCAGATACAGCAGATATTCGTCAGCCGGCGGCGGGGGGGGCGGCACCACTGCCGCAGCCGCCTCGAACGCGCCGATGTCGCAGACCGCGCCGGCGACCAGGTCACCGTCGATCGGGCGCACCACCCCCCGCTGGTCGCGGTTGTTCACCCACGGGCCGGTGCAGGTGGCCGCCTCGCCCGCGTCGCGGGCCGGGCTGCCATCAAGCAGGGCATGGGTCCAGGTCAGGCCGGGGGCATTCAGCGCCAGCGGCCCCAGCAGCGAATTGGCCGTGCTAAAGCCGGCGGTCGGGCCGGCCAGGGCACAGCTCGCGCTGGGCCACTCGAGATTGTTGGTGCCCAAGTCGATCTGCCCCGCGCAATTGGCGCTGCCATTGTTGGCAAACACCGTGTTGGTGATGCCTATCATTATGAACAGGTCGGCGTATAGGCCGCCCCCGGTGGTGGCTTGGTTGTCCGCCATAGTCACATTCAGCAGGCGGGCGCGGCCAGTGCCGGCGGCATACAGCCCGCCCCCGGCGGTTTGCGCCGTGTTGCCCGAGAGCGTGGAATTCACCAGCGTAAGGTCGGCGGTGCTGTCGCTAAAGCCCAGCGCGCCACCGTTACCGCCGGCCTGGTTGCCGTTGAAGGTGCTGTTCGCGATGCTGGCTGTCTGGCCGAAGTACAGTCCACCGCCTAAGCAGGCGGCCTGGGTGCAGGCATTACCCTGGACGCGGCCATTTGTTAGCGTGACCGTGCCGAGCACATACGCCCCACCGCCGCTACTGGCGCTGGTGTTGCTGATGAACTCGGTACCCGTCAGCACCAGCGTGCTATCTGTGAACAGCCCACCGCCATAGCAGCCGGCCTGGGTGCAGGCGTTGCCCTGGATGCGGCCGTTCGTCAGCGTGATCACCTGCTGGGCATAAGCTCCGCCGCCATGGAACACGCTCGTGTTGCTGATGAACTCAGTGCCGGTCAGCGCCAGCGTGCTAGCGGCGAACAGCCCACCGCCACCGCAGAGATCGGTGCAGGCGTTGCCCTGGAAATGGCCGTTCGTCAGCGTGGCCGTGCCGTACACAGACGCCGCGCCGCCACCACCCCGGCTGGTATTGCTGATGAACTGCGTGCCTGTTAGCGCCAGCGTGCCGTTGGCCCGCAGCCCGCCGCCATAGCAGAGGGCCTGGGTGCAGGCATTCCGCTCGAATAGGCCACTGGTCAGCGTGGTTGCGCCAGTGACATACGCCCCGCCGCCGTACAACGAGCTGATGTTGCTGATGAACTCGGTGCCCGTCAGTGTCAGCGTGCTAAAGGTATACAGCCCGCCGCCATAGCAATCGGCTCCCGTGCAAGCATTGCCCTGGAAACGGCCATTCGTCAGCGTGGTCGCGTCAACCACATACCCCCCGCCGCCGGAAAACAAACTGGTGTTGCTGATGAACTCGGTGCCTGTGAGCGCTAGCGTGCTTTGGGCCCACAGCCCACCGCCAAAGCCGGCCTGATTGCCCTGGAAGCGGCCATTCAGTAGCGTGGCCGCGCCATACGTATACGCCCCGCCGCCGCTACCCCGGCTGGTATTGCTGATGAACTCCGTGCCCGTCAGCGTCAGCGTACTAAACGCATACAGCCCGCCGCCCTGGCAACTGGCCTGGGTGCAGGCGTTCCGCTCGAAACGGCCACCCTGGGTCAGCGTGACCGCGCCATTGGCATACGCCCCGCCGCCGGCGTACCCGCCGGTGTTGCTGATGAATTCGGTGCCCGTCAGTGTCAGCGTGCTAAAGGTATACAGCCCGCCGCCCAGGCAGTAGGTAAAGGTGCAGGCGTTGCCCTGGAAGCGGCCATTCGTCAGCGTAACCGTGCCAGTGACATACGCTCCGCCGCCGTGCGACAAGCTGGTGTTGCTGATGAACTCGGTGCCCGTCAGCGCCAGCGCGCTTATGACATACAGCCCGCCGCCTGTGCAGTCGGCCTGAGTGCAGGCATTCCGCTCGAATCGGCCATTGGTCAGCGTGGCCGCGCCATTCACATACGCCCCGCCGCCGCCATTGGTGCTGGTGTTGCTGATGAACTCGGTACTCGTCAGCGCCAGCGTGCTTTCGGCGTACAGCCCACCGCCCAAGCAGCTGGCCGCGGTGCAGGCGTTGCCTTGGAATCGGCCACCCTGGGTCAGCGTGGCCGCGCCATACACATGCGTTCCCCCGCCGTAGGCTAAGCTGGTATTACTGATGAACTGGGTGCTCGTCAGCGCCAGCGTGCCGAAGGTGAACAGCCCGCCGCCCGAGCAGCCGGTCTGGGTGCAGGCGTTGCCCCCGAAACGGCCATTCGTCAGCGTGACCGCACCAATGGCCAATGCCCCGCCACCGCTATTGGTGCTGGTGTTGCTGATGAACTCGGTGCCCGTCAACGCCAGCGTACTAAAGGTCCACAGCCCGCCACCCGAGCAGCCGGCCGCGGTACAGACGTTGCCCTGGAAGCGGCCATTCGTCAGTGTGGCCGCGCCATTCGCATACGCCCCGCCGCCGCTACCGGCGCTGGTGTTGCTGATGAACTCGGTGCCCGTCAGCGTCAGCGTGGTATTGGCGTATAGCCCGCCGCCTGTACAACTGGCCCCGGTGCAGGTGTTGCCCTGAAAACGGCCATTCGTCAGCGTGACCGCGCCTTTGGCATACACCCCGCCGCCGATACCGGCCGTGGTCGTGCTGCTGAACACCGCCACCTGGCTCAACTGTAGCGGGCCAAAGGCGGCATACACCGCGCCTCCGCTGGCCGCCGCGGTGCCATGCTGCAGCACCAGCGCCGTCAGCGTCACCGGGTCGCTGGTGGTGATGTTAAAGAGGCGGCTGAGATTGCCGGCGTCTACGATCACGCCTGCCGCCGCGCTGCCGTCAATGGTCAGAGTCTTGGTGATGGCGATCTCGCCGCTGGTCAGGCTGATGGTGCCACCCGCCAGCAGGGGATCAAAGCTCACGGTTTGGCCGGCGGTCGCGCAGGCCACGGCGGCGCGCAGGCTGCCGGCGCCGGTGTCGGTGGTGTTCGCCACCACGATCGAGCATGCCACGGCCGGGGCGAGGGCCGGCCCGGCCTCGGCCGAATTTACGCCCGGCGGGGCCACCACCAGTACGATCAGCCATCCCGCCGAGAAAATTCGGAACCACCCCCGTTTAAACCAGTTGCGGAATGCCATGTGTGTCTCCAGTCCCCGGCCAGTCAGGGCGATTGCGTCCTGTTGTTTAGGCTTGCCGGCCTGTTACGGTCGCAGACTAGCATTCCCTTGCGCCCAAAACCTGACATTTCCCGCCAAACCCGGCCGACCGGAGAAACCGGGGCGCCAAATGCTTGAATTTGAAGACCAATGCCCTACAATGAAATCAATCCACCGCCAACCACAATTAGGGTCCGATGCCCATCCAACCGCTCTCGCCCGAGTCATTCACCAGCTTTGGTGACTTGCTCAAATACCTGCGCCGCCGCGAACGCCTGACGCAGCTCGAACTCTCCATTACGGTCGGCTACAGCGAAGCCCAGATTGGACGGCTCGAAAAGAATCAACGTCGCCCTGACCTGGCGACGCTCAAGGCGCTCTTCATCCCGGCCTTACACCTGGAAGGCACACCCGCGCTGAGCGCGCGCCTGTTGGCGTTGGCCGAATCGGCCTACCAGGAGGCCGCCCCGGCGCCGGGCCTGACGCCCTACAAAGGCCTGATGTATTTTGACGAGTCCGATGCGGATTTGTTCTTTGGACGGGAGGCCCTCACGGCGCGCCTGGTAGAGCGAGTAACGGGCGTGGCGCTTGACGCTCCCATGCGTTTCCTGGCGGTGGTGGGGGCGTCGGGCAGCGGGAAATCATCCCTGGTGCGCGCCGGGCTGGCTGTGACGCTCCAGCAGGCCGGCTGGGAGGTGCGTGCGTTCACGCCAACGGCTGATCCCTTGACGGCGCTCGAGGCGCAGCTGAATTCGAAGCCGGCGACGGCCGAGCGGGTTCTCATTCTGGTGGATCAGTTCGAGGAAACGTTCACGCTCTGCCACAATGAAACGGCCCGGCTGGCCTTCATCGAAGGATTGCTCAGTTTGGCGCAGCCGTCAGCCGGCCGAACCACGGTCGTCATCGCGCTGCGCGCCGACTTTTATTCGCACTGTGCGCAATACCCAAGCCTGCGGCAGGCGCTGGCCGCCGAGCAGGAATACATCGGCCAAATGACGACGAAAGAATTGCGCCGCGCCATTGAAGAGCCGGCCAAACGCGGCGGCTGGGAATTTGAGGCCGGATTAGTCGAGGCCTTGCTGCAGGATATCGGCGCGCACGGCACCAGTGAGCCCGAGCCGGGCGCCCTGCCGCTGCTGTCACATGCGCTGCTGGCCACCTGGGAGCGCCGCCGGGGCCGAATGTTCACCCTGGAGGGGTATCGGGCTTCGGGGGGGGTGCGCGGCGCGATCGCGGAAACCGCGGAGAGCGTGTTCACCGATCAGTTGAACCAGGCGCAGCAGCAAATTGCCCGCGAGGTCTTTTTGCGGCTGACCGAACTGGGCGAAGGCACCGAAGACACGCGCCGCCGCGCCGGGCTGCACGAACTGGCCCGCCAGGCGGAAGAAGCCCCCCAACTGCGGGGGGTGCTCAACACGCTGGCCGAGGCGCGCCTGATCACGCTCAACGAAGACAGCGCTGAAGTCGCGCATGAAGCCTTGATCCGCGAATGGCAGCGCTTGCACGAATGGCTCTCGCTCGACCGCGAAGGCTTGCGGCTTCACCGCCACCTGACCGAGACCGCCCGCGAATGGGAAGCCTTGGGGCGCGACGCCGGCGCGGTCTATCGCGGGGCGCGCCTGGCCCAGGCGCGCGAGTGGGCGCTGGCCAATGCGGAGCGCTTGAACGAATCGGAACGTGCTTTTGTGGCGGCCTCCGTTGAACAGGAAGAACATGATGCCCAGGAACGTGAAGCCCAGCGGCAGCGCGAGCTGGAGGCCGCGCAGCAATTGGCGCAGGAACAGGCCCGGCGCGCCGGAGAACAAGCCCAGGCCGCCAAACAGCTCAGGCGGCGGGCCGTTTTTCTCGCTGGCGCATTTGTGCTGGCCACCTTTCTGGCCGGCGTGGCGATCTTCTTCGGCCGGCAGGCGGCTGCCAGCGCTGCCGACGCCAAAGCCGAACAACAAGTCGCCTTCGCGCGTGAACTCGCCGCTTCCTCCGTAAGCAACCTTTCCGTCGATCCCGAGCGCAGTATCCTGCTTGCACTCGAAGCCCTCAGTATCAAGTTGCCGGCCGGCCGGCCGGTTCTGGTTGAAGCGCAAGATGCGCTCCATCGATCGATCCAGTCATCGCGAGGGGTCGCCACCCTGAGGGAACACAATGCTGCGCTCTGGACGGTCGCCTTGAGTCGCGATGGCGGCCAGCTGGCCACGGTCGGCATGGATGGAACCGCCAAGATCTGGGATCTAGCCACGCATCAAGTTCTTATCACGCTCGCCACACACGTGACCGATAACCTGGTGGGCACGGGGGCGGCTTTTAGCGCCGATGGAACGCAACTGCTCACCATCAGCGGCGGCAACAGTGCCACCCTCTGGGACGTCTCGACGGGACAGGCGCTGTTTGTGCTCTCGGGTCATGCCGCCCTGGTGACGTCTGTAGCCATCAGCCCCGATAGCAAGTTACTCGCTACCGCCAGCGACGACACGACGGTCAAACTGTGGGATTCTGAAAACGGCCAGGAAGTCAAAACGCTGGTCGGTCATGAAGGCGACACACTTGTGATGGCTTTTAGCGCGGACGGAAAACGAATCTTTGCCGGCAGCGACGGGGATGGCTATGCCATTGCCTGGGAGGTCGCCACGGGCAATGAGTTGTTTCGGTTTAGTGGACAAGCTCAGGTCACCGGAGTAGACGCAATCGCCGCCAGCCCCGACGGAACACGCCTGGCAACGGGTGAGTTTGATACCACCGTCAAGGTCTGGGATTACGCCACGGGCGGTCTGCTGTTCACGCTGTTTGGCCATTCGAGCCAGGTCGTCAGTGTGGGCTTCAGTCCCGATGGCAAGTCCCTGGCAAGTGCCAGCGAGGATGGCACGGTCAAACTCTGGGACGCGCTTACTGGAAAGCCGCTCCTGACACTTTTCGGACACACGAGTGGGGTCCTCAGCCTGGCATTCAGCCCGGACGGAAATCGCTTATATAGCGCTAGCCGTGACGGAACCGCGAGGGTCTGGGATGTCTCGGCGACAGCCGGCAGCGATTGGCTGAATCTGGCCGGGCATACGAATCGCGTCGCGACTGTCGCGTACAGTCCGGACGCTACGAAATTTGTGACGTGGAGTTTTGACGGCACGGTCAAAATATGGGACGCGGCCAGCGGCAGAGAATTGCAGACCCTCCAAAGCACCGATGCCTCTAGCGGCAATCTCAGTGGCGGCAACGCCACCTACAGCCCGGATGGCAGTCGCCTGGCGTTTGTCAGCGGCCAGACCGCCAGGATTGTCGACGCGGACAGCGGCGCAGAACTCCTGACACTGCCAGCGTTAGATATGCCCGTCATCTCCGTTCGGTTTAGTCCCGACGGCACGCTGTTGGCGCTGGCCGGCGCGAATGGCGTGGTGCATATTTGCGACAGCACGACTGGAACGGTGCTGATCGAGTTTACGGTCGCCAATAACATCCTGCAGATTGCCTTCAGCCCCGATAGCCGCCGGCTCGCGTCTGCCAACAGCGACGGGGCCAACGTCTGGGATGTGGCGACTGGTCAGAAATTGCTGGCGTTCTCTGGGCATGGCGTGGGCGTGCGCCTCAGCGGCATTGCATTTAGTCCAGACGGCGAGCGCCTCGCCTCGGCCGGCAACGACGCCACCGTCCGGGTCTGGGACTCGCATACCGGCCAGGAAATATTCGTCCTGACCGGTCACACCGGGGCTGCGTTTGGCGTCGCGTTTAGTTCTGACGGCCAGTATCTGGCCACGTCGAGTGTGGATCGGACGATCAAAGTCTGGAGACTACCGGGCACAGGCGAAGCGCTGGAAGAGCCGCTGACGCTGTACGGTCATTCCGCCGCCGTCTATTCCGTGGCCTTTAGCCCCGATGGATCCCGGCTGGCGACCAGTGGGCGCGATCCCCTTGTCAGGATTTACGCATTGGCGATCAAGGACTTGGTCGCGATGGCTCGGTCGCGCCTGACACGCGCCTTCACAGTCGAAGAGTGCCAGAAGTTCTTGCACATGCCCGTCTGCCCGTCTGACACCCCTAAGGGATCGTGTCACAATAAGTTGACACATTTTTGTTGTGGCAGTTTACTGTCCGTGTGCGGGACGCTACTGTCATCAAACGTTTGGAAAGGGTGT
>JAYUUW010000777.1:0-2406 GCA_043754665.1 Anaerolineales bacterium
ACCGCCATCGCCAGCAGTTCGGCCAGCGCCAGCAGCAGCAAAGTCGTCCATTTCGGCGTCATGCTGTCTTATAATAGGCCCGATGTCCGACTTTGTCGCCCGCGCCACGCGCCGCCGCAGCATCGAGGCCAACCTGTTCCCCTATGCCCACGAGGCCGTTGAGCCGTGGGCCGGCTACCGCTGGCACAGCGCCGCCGGCGAGGTGTGCGACGCCTGGAAAGAGAAGTCGTCGCAGGCGTTGAGCATCGATGTGTTCGGCACACTCAAGCTCCACCCTGAGCGGGCCGTGGTGCTCGACGCCCTGGCCCTGCAGCTTGGCCTACCGCCCGGCGGCCCGTGGGAGGTGACACTGGAGTGGCACGACCCCGACAACGTACTGGCCGAGAAGACGCCCACCTGGGTCGATGCCGTGGCCAGCAGCCCGCAGGCCCTCATCCTGTTCGAGTGCAAGTTCACCGAGCCTGACGGCGGCGCGTGCGGCCAGACTCACCCGATTACCAAGGGCCGCCGCGCCGGCTTGCGCCAGTGCAACGGCCAGTATGTGCCGCAAACCAACCGCGCCAACGGCAAGCTGGCCCGCTGCGCTCTCAGCGCCAAAGGCCTGCGCTATTGGGAGCACATTCCCGCCGTGTTCGGCTACGACGCCGACCTCGACCACGCGCCCTGCCCGTTTGCCGGGCCGTGGTTTCAGTGGATGCGCAACCTGACGACCGCCGCCGCCGTGGGGCAGCACACCGGCCGGCGCGCCGCGTTTGTGGTAGTTTACGCCGACGAGCCGCGCCTGCCCATGGCCGCGCGCGTGCGCCAGCCCGAATGGCAGTGGCTGGCCGGCATTGTGAACCCGGCGGCTGTGGCTTTCCGCACCCTCTCGTACCAGCGCCTGCTGGCCCTGGCCTGCCAGGCCGCCCCCGCCGACCCGGTGTGGCCCGCGCTGGCGCTGTGGGTGGATCGCAAGATCGCCAGCGTGTGCGGCATGCCGTCGCTCTCCGAAGGCTAGCGGCCGGGGCGTCGCGGCCGCTTTCGTCAAAAACTCCGAAATTCCGCGAGGCTTTTCCTCTTCCCGCCGCCGACTTCCCGTCGGGTAAACGTCATGCAGGCCGGGCGCGCCGGCCGCATACTGCTCTCCAACGTGGCGGCTGCCTTGGTAGACGCCGTCACCCGGAGGGAAGATTATGTCAACTCACGCCCCCTACCCGCGCGCCTTGCTGCTCACCCTCGGGGCCGGCCTGCTGCTGGCCGCCGCCGCGTGCCAGCCCACCTCACCGCAGCCGCAGGTCACGCTGCCCTCCGCGCCGCCGGTGGTGGTCGTGTCTGACGCCAGCCCGCCACCCGCCGACGACACCGTGCCGGTGCAAGCCGGCGCGCTCGACGAAATTCGCGCCCGCCTGCCGTTCACCATCAAGACTCCCGCGTGGGTGCCCGAGGGCTACCGCCTGTCCGATGAGATCAGCGTGGCCGGCGACGCGGCCTGGGTGCTGCTGGAATGGGAGCACGAGACCGGCGCGCTGGTCGATCTGGTCATCAGCCCGTATGCACCGGCCACGCCCAACGCCCCGCCGCAGTTCGTCAAGGCGGTGGTGGTGGCGGGCCGGCCGGCGCAGTTCATCTTCGGCCTGCACAACTCGGCCGCCGGCCAGTGGGACCCCACCCTGCAAACCATCCTCACCTGGCAAGACGGCGACCTGTACTATTCGCTCGCCACGGCCGGCACCGCGACTTCGGCCAAAGACCTCAAGCACATGGCCCAGTCGATGACGTAGCGCCGCGCCGCTTAAACAAAAAGCGCCCCAGTGGCTGAGGCGCGATTTGCAAACATTGTTGGTGCCCCCACGGAGATTCGAACTCCGGTTTTGGCCTTGAGAGGGCCGCGTCCTGGGCCACTAGACGATGGGGGCGCAGGGGCAACGGCGGGCATTGTAACATACGTCACGCACGAGCGTCAACGCCAACCGGAGTTTTCACATCCGATGGCGAAAACTTCCGACCGTTCCATAACTTCTGCCTCTTGCTGGTAGAACAATTGATTCGTAGGCTGGAGGCATGTCGACCCGATGGCCTCAGTTCTCGCACCCTATTGTTCCGCCGGCCTGCCTGATCAAGGCCCTGGCGCGCCGGCCGCCAATGTCAGCATTGTAACCATTGCCAGCAGCGTGACAGATACAGCCGTTTGCGTGGCCTCGGTGCCAGCAACACACCGCGCTTGCGTAAAGGTGACACCCGTGACACCCTCCCAGGCTCAAGTGGTCAAAGTGACACCCTCCCAGGCTCAAGTGGTCAAAGTGACAGTGCCGGTAGGCCTGACACCCTCCTAAGGGATCGTGTCACAATAAGTTGACACATTTTTGTTGTGGCAGTTTACTGTCCGTGTGCGGGACGCTACTGTCATCAAACGTTTGGAAAGGGTGT
>JAYUUW010000778.1:0-2998 GCA_043754665.1 Anaerolineales bacterium
ACACCCTTTCCAAACGTTTGATGACAGTAGCGTCCCGCACACGGACAGTAAACTGCCACAACAAAAATGTGTCAACTTATTGTGACACGATCCCTAACCAACGTCACCGGGTGCGCGATGGGCGCCGTAGAACCGCCCTGAGCGCCGAGCACGCGCCCAAGCGTGCGAAGCGGCCTAAACGTCGAAGGTCGGCCCGGTGACTTATTTGACTGACACTGTGAAAAGGACAGACACAATGACTACCCCGACCACCCCGTTAGAGCTGACTCTGCCGCCCACCAGCGACTTGCTGCTGGATGACATGCAGCTTTTTGAGCCCGGCGGCTTCACCGTCAAAGCGTTCAAGGCCTTTATGACCCGCTACAGCAACTGGACGCCGACGATTGTCGGCGGGCTGACCCAGACGGAAGCGCGCGCCGTCATTCGGCAGGTGAAGGCCAAGCTGAATGAAAACGCCGTGTCAAAAGAGACCGCCGCCAGCTCCTAGAGTGGGCGGCGGGTGCGAAAGATGTGGGGCCGCCCGAGTGGGCGGCCCGCATCGCCTACGCCGAACGTTTTGGCGTGGAGCCGCACACGGTGAACCCGCCGCTGCGCTGGTGGAAACGAATAGGCGCGCTGGACTATGCCAAGGCCCAGCGCCAGGCGCGCGAGTTGGTCGAGCGCGTGAGTATGGCCAAGGCGCCGGCAGATGCCCAGCGCCTGTACAACGACTTGATGCTGGCAATACGGAGGCCACCCAATGGGAACTGAGCTAGAAATTCTCATCAATGCCCAAGACAACGCCAGCGGCCCGCTGGAGGCTGTAGGCGGCGCGCTGGGGGATATTGGCGAGGCCGCCGGCGGCGCAGATCTGGGCGCGCTGGTCGGTGATTTGGGGTCTGTTGAAGGGGCGTCCTGGGATGCGGCCGGCGCCCTCGAGACCGTCGATGACAACCTGGGCGCAATTACGACCAGCGCCGGCGATGCGGCCGGCGATCTGGCCGACGTTAGCGACAGCATGGGTGACGTTGACGAGAGCGCTGGCGAGGCCGAAAGCTCGAGCGGCGATCTGATGGGCGAATTGCGCGGAGGCAAGCAGGTCATCGGCGCATTCAACATGGTAATGGGCGTGGCGAGCAAAGTGATTGACGAAGCCAAAGACGCGGCCGAGCGCCTGGGCCGTACTGATGTAAGCGAGGGCTTCGAGAAGGCCGAACAATCCATCCAGACTTTTACCGACCTGCTGTGGCAGATGCCTATCGCCGGCCGTGACGCCCTGGAATGGCTGGGCGCCGCGGCCGAGGGGCTGGGTAACTACCTCGACCTGATGGGGGCGCTGCGCATCGCCGTCGCGCAAAAACTCGGCTTCATGTCGGACGAAGAAGCCATTGACCAAATCAACCAACTGACCGGCGCGACGGATGCGGCCACAACCGCGACCGAGGGCGCCACCCGCGCTGACAATGCCTGGGCCCTGCGGCTGCAGGGTATGGCCGACTTGGAAGTGGCCAACGCGACGGCGGCGGTGGACGCGTTGGAAGCGTCTACGCAGCGCTTTCACATGGCGATGGACCCTGCCCTGCATGGCGAGATGACCGACTTCGGCACCAAGCAAGAAGAGTTGTCGGGGAAGGCTGACACCTACCGGGGAAAAATTGAAGAGCTGAACGCCAAGCAGTATCTGACACCCGCGCAGGTTGCCGAGCTGGAAGACGCCAAAATCAAACTAGGCGAAGTCGAGCAAGCCGCGGCCGACAACGCCGCCGCCCATGAAGACGCCACGCTGCGCATTTTGTTCAGCTATGCCGAGCAGGCTCTGGCGGTCGACGGCCTGACGCTCAAAGAGCTCACCGCGCTGACAGGCATTGCCACTCAATGGGGATTGCTCGACGCTGACACCGCCACGGCCGTGGATGGCATCATCGCGGCAGCCAACGACTTGGAAAACGACGGCAGCGTGGCCGGCTTTATGAACCAGCTCAATGACGTGGCCGATGTGCTGCTCGACTTTCCCACCGACATCAACGTGACCTACCACGTGAACGTCGATGGCCAGATGCCCAGCTACACGCCCAACGGCGGCAATGGCAATGCCTTCGCTGACGGCGGCCAATACACCGGCGGCCCGATGACGGTAGGCGAGCGCGGGCCAGAGCTGCTGTTTCCCAACAGCAGCGGCTATGTGATGAACAACAACATGAGTGACCGGCTGGTGACCGCGCTGGAAAAGTTGGCCCAGGGTGGCAACACTTACCAGTACTACGGCGTCAGCGCGGAACTGGCCGCCAGCGCGACGGCGGCGCAGGCGGGCGCGTTCTAATGGCCACAGACACGGTTGACCAGGCCGTGCAGGTGCTCAATGCGACCACCCACCGAGGCACAAAAAGCTGGCGCTTCGACGCGGCGCTGCAGCGGGTAATAACTGAGAGTTGGAATGGTTGGCACAAAGACCCGCCGCCCGTGTTCACCGTCTTCGAAGCGCTGACCATCGCCGGCAAGCTGGAGGAGATCGGGGCGGTGCGGGGCTAGTCCTTAGCCGGCTTACGTGGCTCACGCCGCCGGGGGGCGTGGATCAACTCAGAAATAACATCATCATCACTGATCACCCCGCCCTTCTCTACCCAGCGGCGGAGCATGGCACGGATCACGGCCGACAGCCCGCCCAGCGGCGCGGCTTTGTCGGCGGCCTTATCAGCCAAGGCAGCATCTAGTCGAATCTGCACCTTGACCTGCTTGGGCGGCGGAACAGTCCTCTTTCCTGGCATGGCCGGGAGTCTAGCATTTAACTCTGTATTGACAACTGCCAGACAACGGTGATACTATTGTCATGACAGCAGTACTTACAGTATCCAAAGGAGCCCCGATGGCAGAGAAGAACGATAGCAAGGTAGAAGCGCGGTTGCCGCGCGCCCTGGTCGAGGCGGCCAAACGCAAGGCTGCGCAGCAACACCGGCCGCTCTCGCAAGTCGTGCGCGATCTTCTGCGCACCTGGCTCGCGAACACCGCCCACTCCTAGAAA
>JAYUUW010000779.1:0-4007 GCA_043754665.1 Anaerolineales bacterium
CGGCCGGCGGTTTGCAGCGCGCCAATCAGGCCCGGAATTTGCGGGATGACGGCCGGGTTCACCAGCTTATCGCGCAGGGCCAGCAGCACCAACTGCTGGCGCTGAATGCGGTGATAGTCGTCGTCCTGGTGGCGGGTGCGGGCGTAGCGCAGGGCTTGTGCGCCATCCATGTGCGTCAGCCCCACAGGGATGTCGAGCACGATCGTGCCGTCGCCCTCGTCAGCCGGAAAGTCCTCGTCATAAATGGCCTTGGGCACGTCAATGTCCACGCCGCCCACCGCATCGATCGTCGCCTTGAAGGCGGCGAAGTTGATCAGCACGTAGCGGTCGACCCGCAGCCCAAAGTTCAGCTCTATGGCCTGCTTAAACTCGGCCGGGCCGCCGCCGGGCACGCCGTAAATCTCGCCGTACAGGTAGGCCGTGTTGATGCGCGATTGGTCGATGCCGGCCTCCGCCAGGTTGGGCAGCGGCACGTACAGGTCGCGCGGGATCGAAAACATGGCCGCCTTGCCGGTGACGAAGTTGATGTGCAGCAGCGTGATGGCGTCGGTGCGGGCGCGGTAGTCGTAGTCGTCGCCGCGCGTGTCCATGCCCAGCAGGGCAATGGTCATTTCGGCCGGGCCGCCGCACGGGCCAGAGACGGTGGGCAGCGCCACAGCCGTCGGCTCGGGCGTGGTTGCGCTGGTGGGGTGGGGGGTAATGTCCGCCGGCACGTCGCCGCCTGAGTCGACAATGGCCACCAGCGTGCCGGCGGGCACGCGCGTCGGCTCCGGGACAAACAGCGCCCGCAGCCAGCCGGGGCGCGCCAGGCTCACGCCGGCGAAGGCCAGCCCCAAGCACAGCACGCCCATCAGGCTCCCCACTGCCAGGCTCAAGCTCAATTGACGCATGCTACTGCTTCCTTACTGAGAGTGACCCCCGCCCTAAGGCTAGACGCCGCCGCCCGCGCGCCGGTTCCCGGCATTGACGGCGCGCCGGTTATTCAATACAATTCGTTCTGTCCGCACCACATTCATCGGAGAGACCTAGGCTATGCAGATCAAACGCTGGATCGTCATTCTTGCCTCGCTGGCCGTCGGCGTGGCCCTGACCTACGTGATTATTGTGGCTCACATTCCGCTGGGGCCGATCACCATTGGCTTCGGCACCACCCTCGAGTTCTTCGCCTACAGCAACGTCGGGCTGCTGTTCATCTCAATTGCCTCCATCGTGGCGATCTGGCTCGACTACTTCCTCGACACCAAGTTCCTCAAGAGCTAAGTCTAGCACGGCGCGGGCCAGCGGTTTGGGCCTTACTTTGCAACGGGGTCACGGTCAGTTAGTTGACCGTGGCTCCGTTTTGTTTACGGGTTGGCCCACACCCGCACCCAGCTAAACACCACGCGCCCTGCCGCCGGGATGCGCGCCAGCACGCCCACCTGCCCGCCCACCTCCGCCAGGGCCGCCGTCACCAGCACCTCATCGTTGATGCGGGCGGTCACCATGCCGCCGCGCACATCCACCCGCACCCGGTTGCTGTCGCCGCCGTACAGAATGTGCGGCCACTGTTGAAACTCAAACCAGGTCGTGCGCGTTGTCCCGTGCTGGCTGTAGGCCTCGGCGTAGCCGTTGCCATTGACCAGCACAGCCTGATAGTGCGCCGCGTCTTGCCAGCCGAACACCAAGCCATAGGCCGCCGCGCCCGCCTCCGCCGCGCCCGCCACTTCGAGCGTGAAGTCACTGTCGGGGCCGGGCGTCACGGCCCAGGCCAGGGCGGGGGGCGCGCCAATTGGTTCAGGCAGGTCGAAGATCAGCGCCCCGCCGTCCGCGCCCCCCTGCCCGCCGGGGGCCGCCTGAATTTCCCACCGCTCCAGCCCGGCCTTGAAGTCGTCCTGCCACAGCAGCGGCCCGGCCTGCGGCGGGTCAGCCGCGCCCAGCGCCAGCGCCGCCGCACCCCCGGCAACGGCCAGCAGCGCCGCCGCCAGCGCCCCGCTGGAGAGGCGCGCCAACCATTTAGGGACCAGGGCAGAAGCCGGCATGGCGCGGATTGTACCCGTTCTGGGCCGCCTTTGTCGGCCAACGCCGGTTCTAACGCATTTGAGATGCGCCTCCGCTATGCTTCTCTCAGTGCGCCGATGGTCGGCCACGCGTTGATTGATTAAGACAAGGACATAGCGTATGCAACCCTTTGTGACCGTGATGGCCCCGCTGTTGTTGGCGCTGGCGCTGTTGGCCTGGCAGTTGCGCGCCGCCGCCCAGGCCAAAGCCCTGGCCCCGATCCCGGTGCCGGTGAAGTAACGCTCGTTTGGTTCTGTGCGCGTCAGCCGGCAGCCTCGGCTGGCGCGTTTGATTTAACCAGCCGGCGCAATTATTCTTTCCCACCTCCGACCTCCGACCTCTGACCTCCGACCTCCGACCTCCCGCACTACCCTCGCATTCGACATTTCCCCCCGCGCCTGTTATCATCCTCGGCCGAGGAAGGCGGCGTTGTTGTCCATTCGGTTTCGGTTAATTACACAACTGTTCGGGTGGGGGTTAGCCCTCTGGCTGGCGGCATGCGGTCCCGCCGCCACAGCCACCGTCGCGCCGACCGGCACGCCCCCGGCCACGCTGGTCATTGTGGTCGTCACGCCCACGCCCACGGCGCTGCCGTCGGCCACGCTGCCGCCGACCGCCACGGTCGTGCCGACCGCCTCGCCGGTGCCGGTTGAGCCTTCGGCCACCGCCGCGCCGCCGACCGCCACGGCCACGCCGCCCTTGCTGCCGACGCCCGACGCTCAGGCCGCCGCGCGCCGGGTGCGCCTGCCGATCTTGATGTATCACTACGTCGAGCCGTGGCCGGCGGACGCCGACGCCGTGCGCCAGGGGTTGACCGTTTCACCGGCCGACTTCCAGGCGCAGATGGCCTACCTGCACGAGCACGGCTACGTCACGGTCAGCCTGTACGATTTGATGAACGCGCTGACGCTGGGCACACCGCTGCCCGAGAACGCCGTGGTGCTGACCTTTGACGACGGCTACCGCACGCTCGTCAATTACGTGACGCCCGTTCTGGAGCCGTATGGCTACACCGGCACGGTGTTCGTCATCACGCAGTTCATGGATGAAGACCGGCCGGAGTACCTCACCTGGCCGCAGGCCGAGGCGCTCTACGCGGCGGGCTGGAAGATCGAGCCGCACACCAAGACCCACGACACCCTGGAAGGCCGGGGGCGCGATTTTCAGTTGTACCAAATGCTAGGCTCGGCGCAAACCGTAGAAGCCCACATCGGCGTCATGCCGCGCTTCATGGCGTACCCCTCCGGCAACTTTGATGCGCTGTCGGTGGCCTTGGTCGATGAGATGCACCTGTGGGGCGCCGTAACCACCGTGGCCGGGCGCGTGCACTATTATCGCGACCGCTTCACGCTGGCCCGCGTGCGCGTCAGCGGCACCGGCGTCATGCAGGATTTTCTCAATGGCCTGGAAGGCGGCGACTAAGGCGCGGAGGCTGCTATGACTGATACCGATCCGACCTCCCGCCTGCCCGGTTTCTACAAGCAGACCCAGGCCGAGCGCGGCCAGACGGTGGCGGCTTGGGCCGGCCTCAGCCCGGCGCAGCTCGCCGCGCTCGATGGTTCCGGCGGCCTCACGCCCGACCAGGCTGAGCACATGATCGAGAACGTGGTTGGCCTGCACGCGCTGCCGCTGGGCGTGGCCGCCAACTTCCTGGTCAACGGGCGCGAGGTGCTGGTGCCCATGGCGATTGAAGAGCCGTCGGTGGTGGCCGGGGCGTCGTTCATGGCCAAGCTGGCGCGGGCCGGCGGCGGCTTTCACGCCCACCTCACCGAGCCGCTTATGATCGGCCAGATGCAGATTCTAGATGTGGTCGACCCCGCCAGCGCCCGGCTGCGGCTGCTGGAGCACAAGGCGCGCCTGCTCGACCTGGCCAACCAGATCGACCCGGTGCTCATCAAGTTCGGCGGCGGCGCGCGCGATCTCGAAGTGCGCGTGATTGCGGCCTCGCCCATCGGCCCGTTCCTGGTGGC
>JAYUUW010000780.1:0-2737 GCA_043754665.1 Anaerolineales bacterium
GCCGCGACCGACCAGTTGAAGTGCTCGAAGATGGGCGTGCGGCCGGGATACTGAAAGGTCAGAGCGCGAATTTCAATCATGGGGCTGGGTGAGGCGTAGAAGCGGCGGGCGACGCACCGGCATTGTCCGGCACGCCGCCCGCAGGATTGATGCGCTTACTTCGGCAGGTAGGTGGCGTTCACCGAGTCGGCGTAGGCCAGGTCTTTGTCAATCAGCCCCTTGGCCTTGGCCCAATCGTTCACATCGCGGAACTGCGCCTCGGTCGGCACAGCGGCGGTGGGGTAATCGGGCAAGGCGTAGCTGCCGATCAACTGGTCCGACAGCAGCTTGTTGGCGGTCAGGATTTCCTTCCAGGCCGTCTTGTCGGCGTTGATGTCAGCCACGGCCTTCTCCCAGGCCGCCAGGAAGCCGCGCACGGCCTCTGGGTGGGCGGCCACGAACTCGGCGCTGAACGACAGTTCGCTGTGGCCCAACTCGGGGTGCTTGGCGTCCGAGACCACGATGGTCGCGCCGTTGGCAATCGCGCCGGCGGCGGCCGGGTCGGGCATGGCGGCGGCCGGCACGGTGCTGTTGGACAGCGCCGTCATGCGGTCCACGATGTTGGGAATGGCGACGGTCTTGATGTCATCCGCCGTCAGGCCTTCGGCGGCCAGCAGCCGCTCGGTCACGTACTGGATCGTGGTCGCCTCGGAGATAGCGATCTCCACGCCCTTCAGCCCGGCGGCGTCAGTGATGCCCGTGCCGGGGCCGGCCAGGATGAAGTACTGCCCGAAGGTGGGCGTGGCCGTGCGGGCGTAGCGCACCACCACCAGCGTCTGGGCGTCCTTATTGTAGAACAGGGTCGAGATCAGGTCGTTGACCATGGCATCGCCCTGCCCGGCCTGCATCAACTGGTCGCGCGCCGCGGCGGAGGCCACCGGCACCACTTCCAAGTTAATGCCCTCTTCCGCAAAGTAGCCCTTGGCCTGCGCCACAAACATCGGCAGCGCGTCCAAAATGGGCAGCATGGCAAACCGCACGGTCACGGGCGCGGCCGGCACGGGGGTCGCGCCGCCGCACGCGGTCAGCGTCAGCGCCGCCGCCACCACCAAACTCAATCCGGCAAACAGCTTGCGAAACATAGCAGCATCCTCTCTCTTGTGAGCCGCGCCCTAAACGATTTTCAGGGCGCGCAGCACGACATCGCCGATCAGGCCGAGCATAAATAGCAGGCCAAACCGGCGGTTGTGGACAAACGCAAAGCCGACGAACCACAGCGGCCACACATTCGGCGGGTACTCAGCTGGCGGCGCGGCCGGCTTGGGCTGGCGGAAGGAGCGCAGGGACTGAGCGAGCATGGGCAGCGCCAGCAGCACGATCAACAGCACCGGGCTAAAGAAGCCCGTGACCACCAAATAGCCGACGGTGAGGTATTGCAGCACCATCATGCCCACCACCGCGGCGCGGGCCAGGCGCTCGCCCAAAATCACCGGCAGCGTGAAGATGCGCTTGGCCTTGTCGCCCTCGAACTTGTCGATGTGCTTGCCAAAGATCACCGTGGTCGCGCCGATGGCGTAGGGCAGCCCGGCCAGCGCCACGTTCCAATCCCACACACCGGTGGTGATGTAGTAGCCGCCGCCGATCATCAACGGCCCCCACACCAACAGCACCGCCACCTCGCCCAGGCCGATGTACTTGAGCGGCCAGGTGTAGAACAGCACAAAGAACGCGCCCAGCCCCAGCAGCAGCAGCGCCGGCCAGCCGCGCAGATACACCAGGTAAGCGCCAATGAGCAGCGCCACCAGCCCAGTGACGGCGATGTAGGCCAGCAATTGCCGCTGGCTCAACAGCCCATGTTCCAGAGTGTGCACGCCGTATTGGGCGCGGAAGTAGTTGTTGCGGTCGACGCCCTTCACGTAATCGGTCAGGTCGTTGAGTTGGTTGTTGGTGGCGTGGGCCAACAGCAGCCCCAGCGTCATCAGCAGCCACAGACCGCCGTTGAACTGCCCGGCCCGGTAGGCCAGTAGCCCCGCCAGCCCAGCCGAGATGAAGGTGATGATGAGCACCCCGGCGCGCGAGGCGATTAGCCAGCGCGAGACAATGTCCAGCCCGTCCCATTCGTCTTTGGTAATCCGCGGGATCGTGCGCAGCGCCTTGGCCCACATGCCGAAGTTCATGTCGCCTCCTCCATGCCCAGGGTGCCGGCGCGCCTAGCGCAGCCAGACCGCCAGCACCGTCGCCACAAAGATCGTCAGGCTGATGTAGCCGTTGATGTTGAAGAACGCCAGGTCAATCTTCGACAGGTCGTGGGGCTTGACCAGCGAATGCTCCCACACAAACAGGCCGCTGATGGCCGCCAGCCCCACCCAGTAGAGCCAGCCCAGCCCAAACCACACGCCCACCGCCGCCAGCAGCGCCACGGTCAGCAGGTGGCACAGGCGCGCCAGCCGCAGCGCCGCCGGCACCCCGAACCGCGCCGGGATCGACTGCAGCTTCTCGCGCCGGTCAAACTCCACGTCCTGGCAGGCATACAACAGGTCAAAGCCACCGATCCACAGCGTTAGCGCGCCCAGCAGCAGCCAGGCCGGAGTGTCGCGCGCCAGCCAGAATGTGCCGGTGACGGCCACCCACGCGCCGGCCGGTGCCAGGCCATCGGTGAAGCCTAGCCAGAAGTGCGAGAGCCAGGTGAAGCGCTTGGTGTACGGATAGCCCACCAGGAACAGCAGCGCGCCCGGAAAGAGCAGCAGCGCCACCGGGT
>JAYUUW010000781.1:0-3316 GCA_043754665.1 Anaerolineales bacterium
ACCCCCGAGCAGGCCGGCGAGCGCGCCTTCCAGCCCATGCCGGTGGGCACGCCCTGGGGCGCCAAGTGGGAATATGCCTGGTTCAAATCCGGCGTCACCGTGCCGCCCGAGGCCGAGGGTCAGCGGCTGGTCATCCGGCTGCGCACCGGCGGCCAGGAAAGCGTGGTTTGGGTCAACGGGCGCGCGGCCGGTTCGGTGGGGTGGGGGCATCGCGAAATGCCGCTCACTCGCGCCGCCCGCCCCGGCGACCACTACGCCCTGCTGCTGGAGTCCTACGCCGGGCACGGCCGCATCACCGTCGGCGACGGCCCCTATGCCCACGGCGTCGAATCAGTGCCGGAGCCTGGCCCCACCCAAACGCAAGTAGAAGCCTCCACCTTTGGCCTGTGGCGCGAAGAAGTCTACCAGGCGGCGATTGAGTTCACCACGCTGTTTGAGTTGAGCCAGCGGATCGACCCGCTGAGCCTGCGCGCCGCAGAGATCGACGAAGCGCTGATGGACGCCACGCTGCTCATCGACCCGGAACTGCCCGAAGCCGAAATGCTGGCCTCGGTCGCCGCCGGCCGCGCCCGGCTGCGCCCGCTGCTCGAACGCCGCAACGGCCCCACCATGCCGACCATGTACGCCTTTGGCCACGCCCACATCGATGTGGCCTGGCTGTGGCCCTTGCAGCATACCGAGCGCAAGATCGCCATGACGGTGCTCAACCAACTGCTGCTGTTCGAGGAGTACCCCGAGTTCAAGTTCCTGCAAAGCCAGCCGCACCTGTACTGGATGCTGCAGCAGCGCTACCCCGACATCTACGCCCGCTTCAAGGCGGCGGTGCCGTCCGGCCAGGTCATCGCCGAAGGCGGCATGTGGATCGAGGCCGACACCAACATCACCAGCGGCGAGAGCCTCATCCGGCAACTGCTCTACGGCCGGCGCTTCTTTCAGGACGAGCTGGGGGTCGACACGCGCATCCTGTGGCTGCCCGATGTCTTCGGCTATTCGGGCGCGTTGCCGCAAATCCTGCGCGGCTGCGGCATGCTGGGCTTTGCCACCCAAAAGATCACCTGGGCCTACAACGGGGCCGACCCGTTCCCCTACAACACCTTTGCCTGGGAAGGCATCGACGGCACCTCGATCCCGGCTCACATCTTCACCGACTACAACAGCGAAGTCCGCCCCAACGCTGTGCTGGATCGCTGGAACACGCGGCTGCAAAAGAACGGCCTCAACGCCATGCTGTTTGCCTTCGGCTGGGGCGACGGCGGCGGCGGCCCCACCCGCGACCACCTGGAATTCTTCCGACGCGTGCAAGACCTGGAAGGCTTGCCGCGCATGCAAATGTCCAGCCCGGCCGAGTTCTTTGCCGACCTGGCTGCGCAGGGGCCGCTCAAGAATCGCTATGTGGGTGAGCTGTATTTCCAGGCCCATCGCGGCACCTACACTTCGCAGGCGCGCACCAAGCGCGGCAACCGCCAGAGCGAGTTCGCCCTGCGCGAGGCCGAGCTGTGGGCCACCGCCGCCCACGCCCTGCGCGGCTTCGTGTTTGGCCCGCAGACGCTGGCGGTCGCCTGGCGCGGCGTCATGCTCAACCAGTTCCACGACATCCTGCCCGGTTCGTCCATCCATCGGGTGTACGAAGAGGCCGAAGCCCTGTATGCCGCCACGCTGGCCGAGGTCGTGCCGGTGGCCGTGGCGGCGGCGAGCGCGCTGGCCGGCCCCGGCCCCGGCCGCACCGTGTTCAATTCGCTCTCCTGGCCGCGTACGGCGCTGGTTGCTACCGACGCCGGCCCGGTGGAAGTGGAAGTGCCCGCCTGCGGCTGGGCCACGGTCCCGGCGGCGGCTGCGCCAACTGGTCCCGCTGTTAGCGCCGCGCTCACCGCCGCGGGCTTCACGCTGGAAAACGAACTGCTGCGGGCGCGCTTCGACCGGCAGGGGCAGTTGGTCAGCCTGTGGGACCAGGCCGTCGCGCGCGAGTTGATGGCGGCCACCGGCAACCGGCTGAGCCTGTTCAAGGATGTGCCCACCATGTGGGACGCCTGGGACCTCGACAGCATGGTCGAGCGCCTGCCCGTGCCGACGCCCGAACTGGCCGAGATCGAGTTGGTCAGCGCCGGGCCGCTGGTGGCCGCCGTCCGTCTGCGCCGCGCGCTGCATCAGTCGACCGTAGAGCAGGTCATCACGCTGCGGCGCGGCCGCCGCCGGCTCGACTTCGCGACCACCATGGATTGGCAGGAGCGCCACAAGCTCCTCAAGGTCTGCTTCCCGGTCGACCTGCACGCCGCCGAGGCCATCTCGGAGATTCAGTTCGGCCACCTGCGCCGGCCCAACCACCAATCGCGCCCATACGACGCCGACCGCTTCGAGGTCAGCAACCACAAGTGGACGGCGCTGGCCGAAGAGGGGCGGGGGGTGGCCGTGCTTAATGACTGCAAGTACGGCTTGAGCGTCAAAGGCAACAGCCTCAACCTCACCCTGTTGAAATCGGCCATGGCCCCCGACATGACCGCTGACCTGGGCCGGCAGCAGTTCACCTACGCCCTGTATGTGTGGAACGGCAGCCTGTTGGAGAGCGGCGTGGTGCAAGAGGCCTACGACCTGAACGTGCCCGTGCTGGTCGTGGAGGGTGCGAGCGCCGCCCCAGCCCAGTCGCTGTTCAGCGTGGACGCCGCCAACGTCCTCATCGAAGCGGTCAAACCGGCCGAAGATGGCTCGGGGGATATCATCGTGCGCCTGTATGAAGCCATGCGCACCGCCACGCGCTGCAGGCTGACCACCAGCCTGCCGGTCAGCCGCGCCCAGCAGACTGACATGCTCGAAGCCGCCACCGGCGATCTGCCGGTCGTCGCGGGGCAGGTCGCGCTGGACTTCCGCCCGTTCGAGATCAAGACGCTCCGCTTGCGCCGCTAGCGCGCTGCACCGCTTGCCAGAATCCCCCACCCGGCGTCATCCATCGGGCTGCCCAACGGCCAATGGATGACGCCGCTGTGGCCCTCCGCCCCGCCGCCCCACTACCCTGGTCCCCCAATTGTTTGCTCGCGTGATGCGCAGAAACCGCGCCGAGTCCGGCTAAAGCGTGCATAGTACTGCGGGGTAGGGGCACAATTTCCGCCGCTGGGCCGCTTTGGATCTTGACAAACGGATCGGGAAATGCTAACTTGTGTTGTAAGTGAAACGTTTCATGTTTATGACGTTCATAAGCCGAATAAAGTCTAACAGCACCTAGCTAATTATGACGACGGCTCCTCTCACCCATCAATAATTCGCCTCAGCAACAACCGCTTTTAGCGGTCACAACGTCAGCACCATCAACGCCGGTATATGCGTC
>JAYUUW010000782.1:0-4478 GCA_043754665.1 Anaerolineales bacterium
CCATACGGCCGGTATAACGGCACCACGGCCAAACAGCGGGCCGCGTGCTCGGCCAGCCACGCCGGGCGCGTGTTGGGCGACCACCCAACAGGGGGTGTAAGCATCAGCTGTTCAAACGCCTGCACCCGCGCCAGCCCCTCGGCTGACAGCCGGTCCCCGCACTGGTGGTTGTAGCGCGGCGCGTGCTCGGCCTCGTGCAGCCAGGTGAGCAGGGCGCGCGCGTCGGCGGTCAGCCAGGGGTAGCGCTCGGTGTCGGTCAGGCTGCTCGGCATAGGCTATTCCCGCGAATACTGCGCGGCGGCTTCCTCGGCCGCTTGCTTGGCCATGGCCTCGCGCACAGCGCGGGCGCGTTCTTCGGCTTTCTTGGATGCCTCCAGCACGCGCTGCCGCTCGACCGTGCTGATGGTCGTCAAGCGGTCCTGCGCCTGGGCCACGCTCTCGCCCGCCGGCCGCAAACCCAGGTCGCGGAGCACCAGGCGCACCAGCTCCTCGCGCCGGTCGGCATCGCTGATGTAGCTCGGCGCGACGGTCAGTGCGCTCAGTTGCGCCAGCCCGCCGGTCAAAAAGTCGCCGGCCGCCGCGCCAAAGCGCCGCTCGGCCCGGAACCACTCGTCGTGCAGCAGCCACGCAGTGATGAGCACCAGTTGCAGCCAGTTGCGGTAGCGTTTGGCATCGCTCGGCTGAAAGCTGTCGCGCTGGGCGTTGGTGAGCAGCGGCCCGCCCAGGTCGCGCAGCAGGTCGGCCACCACCGCGGCCACATGCACCTGCCCGGCCGCGCCCACGCGGGGCTCGGCCGTAAAGTCGGCCGGGCAATCGGCCAGGCGGCGGGTCAGCGCTTCGAGCGGCGGGCCTTCGCGGTCCATGGGGCTAGGGCGCGTCCCGCCCGCCGTACTTCAGGCGGCTAAACCAGTGCGCAAACTCCACCAGGTCTTCCCAGTTGCGCACGGTGTGAATATTCCAGCCCTGCTCTTGGTTGGCCCGCAGCAGGTCGGCGTTCTTCTGCCACTCCGCATACAGGTTCAACAGCAGCGTGCCGCCGCCGCGCGCGTTTGTCAGCGCCATGCGGGCCACGTCCCAGCCGCTGGTGTTCTGCTCGTCCTTATCAAACATCGTCGTCACGCCGTCGTCCGAGATGATGAGGATGTGCGCCGGGCAGTCACGCGGGGTGCGGTCTTTGAACGTGTCGCGCAGCACATGGATCGGAAACGCCGTCGCCCCGCCGATGTAGCCAGTGAGGATTTCCAGAATCTTGTGCTGGTCGGTCACGAAGCCGGCCGTGGTCAGGAACTGGTGCGCACCGCTCCACAGCGTGGCCTGCACCCGGCTGCCCGCCCGCAAGGCCGACAGCGCCACAATCGCGCCGGCCAGCGTGAGGTACGACACATTCACCTGCGGGTTCGCCATCGACCCAGACGAGTCGACATACAGGTCCAGGTCCAGGGGCTCGCGCTTGGGCTGGCTGCCCTCGGCCGTGCCCCACACCCGCTGCACCGTGGTCAGCCCCGGAATGATGATCGGGCTGACCATCACGCTCTCGGTCCAATCGGCCGCTTCCAGGGGCGCGCCAATGTCCCACGGCTCCAGCCCCTCTGGCAGCGGCTCGGTGCTCTCTGGCCGCTGGCGGCTGGGGAACGGCACCAAATACGGCGCGGCCCGCTCGCGGTAGTAGCGGATGGCCGCCTCGTGCGCGCTCAGCGGCAGCCCCAGCGCCCGCAGAATTTCGCCAAACTGAAACGGCTCGCGGCCCTGGCCCTGGCTGCTGCCCTGGGCCGGCTTCTCACTCGGCGGCCCGAGGCCCGAAAGCTCCGGGTCCAGCGCGGGGTGCTGCGCGCCGTCACGCTCGCCGGGGTCCATCTCGGTCAGGCCATGCGGCATGCCGCCCGCGCCGGCGTTCTGCGTGTCGCGCCAGCCCTTCAGCAGGTCTTGCGCCGCCTGGCCGTCATTCTCCAGCAGGTAGGGCAGGCACAGCGCCGCAAACTTGCCCGAGCCTTCCAGCCACTCGCGCGCATACGAACGCACCAGCCGCGCGCCCAACAGCGCATCGCCCTGCAGCGCGTCGGTGATCTCGCCCTTGGCTAGCGTGCCGCGCTGTAAGCGCCACAAGATTTCGTAGATGCGCATGTACAGCGTCCACAGCGGGTCGGTCGAGTCGCTGCCCAGCGCCTGATATACCGCCGCCATGCTCAGCCCGGCGCTGCGCTGCAAGCGGTCGTTGATGAGCAGGTCGGTGTACAGGTTGCTGATGAACGGCGCGAGGTGCTCCTTGGTGGGCAGCCCCCAACGCATGCGCGCGATCATGCGGGCGTAGTCGTCCAGGTCGGCGGGCGTGTACACGTGGTGGCCAATCTCGTGCGCCAGAATCTCGCGCCCAAAGCGCTCCAACTGGCTGGCCTGCACCAGCGCCAGGTTGACCACCACGGCCTGGTCGGTCAGGCGGATCATGGCAAAGCTGCCAGTCAGGCCCTCGGCCGCCGCCTCGGCGTCGGTGAAGCACCAGCGCGGCTCGCCTAGCCGCGTGAACTTGCTCCACAGCCCCAGCGCGGTGGGCCACTCGGCGCGCCACGCGTCGCGCAGGGCAGTCAATGCGGTGGGGAGGGCGGCAACGGTCATGGTCGTGGGGCTACAACTGCCCGCCGTCGCCCCACTGCGCCAGCCGCGCCTGGTAGGCCGGGTCGGCATAGCGCTGCGGCGCAAAGGCGGGCGCGTACTCGGGCAGCGCCGCGCCGGTGAGGTAGTCGGCCAGCAGTTCCGCGCCGCCCGCCGCCGCCATGAGGCCAAAGCCGGAGTAGCCGCCGACGATATACGCCCCCGCCACTGGCAGCGGCCCGATCAGCGGGCGGTTCTCGGGCGTCTTCACGTAGTAGCCGCCATCGAGCATGGGCCGGCGGGATTGGCCGATGTAGCCCGCCAGCCCCGGGACCATGGCGCTCAGCCCGCGCAATACCACCTCGCTAAACGAGGGGTCAAAGCTCACCGGCCAGGTGGGCGGCACCGTGTGCGCGTCATACGCCCACAGCATCAGCACCACGTCGCTGTCGCCGCCGCCCTCCGGCCGCAAGTGCACGCCAGCCGGCAGCTCTTCCAGCAGCCCGCGCGTCTCCTTGTCCTCGGCCAGCACCTCGCGCTCGTCCGCGTCCCACGGCAGGCGCTGTGGGTCGGCCCAAATCAGCATCGGCGCGTCGCGCGGCACCACGCCTCGGTCGTCGTGAAAGGCCAGCTTGGCGTGGCGTTCGCAGAACAGCGGGAGGTCCACGCCCATCAGCCCGGCCACGGCGTTCGCCAGCGGCCCGGCGGCGTTCACAAACGTGCCGGTCGCCAGCGTCTGCCCGTCGCCCAGCCGCACACCGCGCACCGCGCTGTTCGCCACGTCCACGCCCGCCACCGGCGCGTTGATGAGTTGCACGCCCGCCGCTCGCGCCTCGGCCAACAGATACGCGCCGAACTCGGTCGAGCTGAACCAGCCGCACCGCCGCGCATGCACCACCGCCAGCGTGCGCTCACTGAGATACGGAAAGTGCCGCCGGATCAGCGCCGGGTCGAGCAGCAGGTCCGCGCCGCTCAAGTCGCTGGCGTAGCCCTCGGCATGATGCGGCGTGTAGTCGTCCACGCGCACCGGTCCTGCGCCTTGCGCCGCCGCAGCCTCGGCCGCCTGCCGGAACTGCGCCACGCGTTCCGCCTCGGCCGTGGCGTACACGTAGCCGCGCCGGTTGAGCCGGAACACGTTGTCGCTCTGCTGCGCCAGCGCCTCCAGCCGGTCGATGCTGCGGTTCATCAGCCCCACCATAGCCGCATCCGGCCCCGGCCACCAGTTGCGATAGGCCTCGGTCGATTTGTCGCTGGTCAGGCTCAGGGGCGGGCGCTCGTCCACCAGCACCACGCCGCGCACGCCGCGCCGAACCGCCAGCTCATACGCGGCGGCGATGCCCGCAATGCCCGCCCCGCAAATCACGACCTCGGCGATTGTCGTCACGGTGGCACTCGTTAGCGATCCACGAACGCGACCAGAAAGACCGCATGCGACAGCGGCGTGGTCACGGCCAGCGTCGTTTGGTCCGCCGCCGAGCTTTGGCTGCCCGCCAATTCAGGAAACACAGCGCTGTGCTTGCCGCGGGTGACCTTGCCGCGCGTATCGAGCCGGTAGAAGGGCGTTTGCATGGCCACCGGCCCAGTAGGCGGCGTGGTAGTGCGGTGCAGCGTGGCCCCGAAGCGGTCGGCCGTCAACAGCCATTGGCCCGCGCCGTCGCTCACCACAAACTGCCCGTCCGGCCCGCTCACCTTGGGCGGCGCGATGAACAGCCCGCCAAACCCCCGGAACGCGCCCACCCACGCCACCAACTGCATCCGGCGCTCGGCGCGCTTGCCGCTCAGCGCCTCGGCCGGGGCCAGCCACGGGTCGTCGTGCAGTTGTGTCAGCGCGGCCTCGAGTTGGGTAACGGTGGGCTGCTTTTGGCCCACCGCGCCCAGCGCGGCCAGCGCTA
>JAYUUW010000783.1:0-3231 GCA_043754665.1 Anaerolineales bacterium
GGCTACCGGCCGCTGATGCTGATAAGCGCCGGGCTGCGCTTGCTGGCGGCGGTGGCCTTTGTGTGGTGGGTGGCGCGCCCCGCCGCCCAGCGCGCCCGCCACCTGGCCCAACCGGAGGCATAGGCTTGGTGGGGTGCGATATACTGTTAAGGTAACTGCTTGACCACCCCCTTCCGGAGAAGCTATGGAAACCGAAATCGACTCTGTGCCCGAGCCGTTTGCCGCGCTCGGCTTAAGTGCGCCCCTGATCCGCGCCCTCGATGAGCTGGGCTACGAAGCGCCCACCCCGATTCAGCTGCACACCATCCCGCTGCTGCTGGCCGGCCGCGATGTGATCGGCCAGGCCCAAACCGGCACCGGCAAGACCGCCGCCTTTGCGCTGCCCATCCTCAACCTGCTCGACCTGTCGGTCAACGCCGTGCAGGCGCTGGTGCTGACGCCCACGCGCGAGTTGGCCATTCAGGTGGCCGAGGCCATTCACAGCTACTCGAAGCACCTGGGCCGGGTCAAGGTGCTGCCGGTCTACGGCGGCGACTCGATCCAGAAGCAGATCGGCCGGCTGCGGGGCGGGGTGCACATCGTCGTCGGCACGCCCGGCCGCCTGATGGACCACGTGCGCCGCGACACGCTCGACTTCGCCGCGCTCAAGACGGTGGTGCTCGACGAGGCCGACGAGATGCTGCGCATGGGCTTCCTCGAAGACGTGGAGTGGCTGCTGAGCCAGATGCCCGCCAGCCGCCAGACCGCGCTCTTCTCGGCCACCATGCCCAAGGAAGTGCGCCACATTGCCGACCGCTACCTGCGCAACCCGGCTAACGCCGAGGTCGGCCACAAGACCATGACCGTGCCGACGGTCGAGCAGCGCTCGCTGCATGTCACCGAGAGCCAGAAGCTGGAAGCCCTTTCACTCCTGCTGGAGACCGAGGCCATCGCCGGCGAGGCCATTTTGATCTTCGCCCGCACCAAGCTGCGGGTGGCCGACCTGGCCGAGCGCCTGCAAGCGCGCGGCTATGCGGTGGAGGCGATGCACGGTGACCTGAACCAGGCCCAGCGTGAGTCGGTCTTGCGCCGGCTGCGGGGCGGGCAGGTAGAGATCGTCATTGCCACCGACGTGGCGGCGCGCGGCCTGGATGTCGAGCGCATTTCGCGCGTCATCAACTACGACATCCCCGGCGACGCCGAGTCGTACGTCCACCGCATCGGCCGCACCGCCCGCGCCGGGCGGGCGGGCAAGGCCATCATCTTCGTCACGCCGCGCGAGGAGCGCATGCTGCGCGAGATCGAGCGCTTCACCAAGCAGAAAATCACGCGGGGCAAGGTGCCCAGCCGGGCCGATGTGGCCACCCGCAAGCTGGCGCTGTTCAAAGAGCGCGTGCTGGCCGCCTTGCAGCGCGACGACCTGGAACTCTACCTCTCGCTGATGGCCGAGATCGCCGCCGAGACCGGGCGCGACATGGTGGAGATTGCCGCCGCCGCCGCCCGTCTGGCCCACGGCGACCAGCCGTTGGTGGTGCCGATTGAGCCGGCCCCCGAAGACGTGGCCATCACCGAAGACGGCATGGTGCGGCTGTTCATTGCCGCCGGCCGCGACAGCGGCGTGCGCCCGGCCGACATTGTGGGGGCGATTGCCAACGAGGCCGGGGTGCCGGGCAAGGCCATCGGCGCCATCGACATCTACGACGACTTCACCTTTGTCGATGTGCCGGCCGAGTTCTATGGCAAGGTGATGGCCGCCATGGCGAGCAGCACCATCCGCAACCAGCCGGCCCGCATCCGCCCGGCCACCCAGCGCGATGTCGCGCCGGTCCGCCGCCCCTACGCCGGCGACTCGCCGCACAGCCCCCGCGCCGGCGGCAAGCCCTACGTGCCGAAGGATCGGCGCTACATCGAAAAGCGCAAGCGCAAGTAGCGGCCGGCGCCCTCGCACGCCTTAACCGACCGGGCGGGCCGACAGTCTTGCTGTCAGCCCGCCCAGTTTGTAATCCGTGGCGATTGTGCTTGCCCTTCCCCCGAGTCCCCCGCGCCGCATCCCCAGCCCTACGACGTGAACGCCCCCGTCGCGGCGGACGACACGGCGTTGGCATACTTGGCCATCACGCCCTTGGTGTAGTTGGGCGCGTGCGGCACCCAGGCCGCCATCCGCTCGGCCAGTTCGGCCTCGGGCACTTCGGCCCGCAACTGCCGCCCAGCCACATCGACCACGATGATGTCGCCATCGCGCACGGCGGCCAGCGGCCCGCCCCGCGCCGCTTCGGGGGCCACATGGCCGACCATTAGGCCGCGCGTCGCGCCGGAGAAGCGGCCGTCGGTGACGAGCGCAACTTCCGCGCCCAGCCCCGCGCCTACAATGGCGGCGGTCACGCCCAACATCTCGCGCATGCCGGGGCCGCCCTTCGGCCCCTCGTAGCGGATGACGACCACGTCGCCGGCCACGATCTGCCCGGCCTGCACGGCGGCAAAGGCGGCCTCTTCGCTGTCGAATACGCGCGCCGGCCCGCGATGCAGGTTGTGCTTCTCGCTGGTCACCTTCACCACCGCGCCGTCGGGGGCCAGGTTGCCGTGCAGGATCACCAGGCCGCCGCTGGTCTTGAGCGGCTTGTCGAGCGGCACCACCACCTCTTGCCCCGGCGTTTCGACCGCGCCCTGGCATTCTTCGGCCAGCGTGCGCCCGGTGACCGTGATGGTCTCGCCGTGCAGGTAGCCGCCTTCGAGCAGGCGGCGCGCCACCAACTGAATGCCGCCGGCCTTGTGCAGGTCGGTGGCGACGAACCGCCCGCCGGGCTTCAGGTCGGCAATCAGCGGCGTGCGGCGGCTGATGACGTCGAAGTCGTCAATCTCCAGCGCGATGCCCAACTCGCGGGCGATGGCCAGCAAATGTAGCACGGCGTTGGTCGAGCCGCCGGTGGCCGCCACCGAGGCGATGGCGTTCTCCAGCGCGGCGCGGGTGATGATCTGGCTGGGGCGCAGGTCGCGGCGCAGCAGGTCCATGACCAGCTTGCCGGCCTCAAACGCCACGGCGTCTTTCTGGGGCAGCATGGCCGGGATGCCGTTGAAGCCCATGGGCGAGATGCCCAGGAACTCCATGACGGCGGCCATGGTGTTGGCGGTGAACTGCCCGCCGCACGCGCCCGCCGCCGGGCAGGCCACATCTTCAATGCCCTTCAGGCGCGCGTCGCTCAGCGAGCCCGCGCCGTGCGCGCCGATGGCCTCGTACACATCCATCACGGTCAC
>JAYUUW010000784.1:0-1673 GCA_043754665.1 Anaerolineales bacterium
GTACCACGACCGCCGCATGGTGCCGTCGCGGTTGTACACCGGGCCGGCCGGCGCGTTTTCGCCCGCGATCGGGTCGCGCGCATACAGGCCCCACAGGCCGCGGTAATTCAACGCCCAGCGCTGCGCTTCGTTCAGCTGCACCGGCGCGTTCCAGGGCTTGGCTGTGCCCGGACCGATGGCCACGCCGTCGCCGCGCGCATAGTCCACAAACGGGATGCGGAAAATGTTGAACGACGGCCCGGAGGTCTCTGGGTCGGTCTCGCCGCGCGTCTGCCGGATGAGCCGGCGGCCCAGGTTTTGCAGCACGTCCACCAGGCGCACCAGCGGCTTGAGGAAGGGCAGCTCCAGCTCGGCCAGATAATCGCCCGGCGCGTAATAGCTGGCGTGCGAGCCCGCCCCGGCGTAGATCACCGGGTGCCCGTCCACCTTCTCCAGCTCGGGGTCGTCCCAGCGGCGGCGCAGGTCGTCGCCGGAAAAGTCGTGCGAGGCATACGCCACCCATTCGGGCTTCACGCCGCCGTCGCTCAGCTCGGAGAGGTAGACGTACACCATCTCCCAATCGGCCTCGTGGTCATTGACGCCCACGAAGCCCGAGCGCCAGTTGTTGAAGGGGTAGAAGAACCAATACTGCAGGGCCACCCAGCCGTTCTGCCTGATTACCCGGCCATAGTAGCGGTGCGGCTCGGTGGGCGGCAGGAGCTTCTCGAAAAGCTGGCCGGCGGCGGCGGCGGTGTCGCCGGGCACGCGGCCCCGCGCCAGCAGGGTGATGGAGAAGAGGGCGTCGACGAAGCGCGAGCCGTAGCCCACGCGGGCTAGGCGGCCCCGGCCGGCGCTGAAGACATTGGCCGGGTCTTTTTTGGCGAGGCCGGCCTGCACGGCATAGGCGGCCAACTCGGCGATGTTGAGCGGCTCAATGAACTTGAGGTAGTAGACCGCGCCAAACTCGGCGGCGCGCGGTGCGGAGAGCTGCTCGAGCGTGAGCTGGCCCTCGGGGATGACGCACTGGGGCGGCTCGCCCGGGCGCTGGAGCCACAGACTGCAGGCGCGCACGTAGCGGTCGACATCGAGCGGGAAGAAGCGCTCGCCGCGGGTGTAGCGGATGACGGGCTCGAAGCGCTGGAGCAGGGCGCGGTCTACGACAGGATCGCTCATGGTTTGATCTGGCCCTGGGTGACCGGGCGCGGGTTGATCTCGCGGCGGAAGGCGGCCTGCACGTCGGCCTGGTGCAGGTAGAGCACCATGAAGAGGCCGTAGAGCATGAGGCCGTAGACGTAGGCGGGCCGGTCGCGGAAGTAGAGCAGCAGGGCGGCCAGCAGGGTGAGGCCCTGGACGAGGACGGCGCTGACCCAGGCCCCGCGCGCCTGGCGGAAGAACCCAAAGGCGGCGCTGAGGGCCAGGAGGGCCAGGCAGGCGAAGAGCAGGCCGCTGAGGGGGGACAGGGGCAGGCCGGTGAGGCGGTCGAGGCCGGCGGGCCAGGTGGGCAGGTAGGGGCGCAGGGCCAGCGCGCCCAGGGCGACGAGGCCGGCGCTTTGCAGGAGGAGCAGCCAGGCGATGGCGGTGACAGCCCAGGGGCGCTTCATGGGCGGCATTATACGGCAAGCCGAAGAGCAGGGGGACTCGGGGGCGGGTGAGGGCGGAAGGTTGGGAGGCAAAAGGGTATAAAGGGACTAAAG
>JAYUUW010000785.1:0-3026 GCA_043754665.1 Anaerolineales bacterium
GGCTCTATGACATCGGCTGCGACTAACCCACTATTTCTGCCACCGCTGGCTGTCAAGCCGGAAATTGGAACGGGTGCATCTGGGATTATTGGTCACAGCGGCTATGGTGGCGCTGCCCTCCCAGCCGGCGCAGGCCGGCTTCGCTTTCTGTTGCCCGCGCTGCGTAGCGTCAACCGCCGGGGTCAAAGTCGGCCAACATCTCCGGATGCACCCATTGAGACCCAACTAGGCGGCCTGGTAGGCTTGCTTGAGCCAGGCTAGCAACTCGGCGTCGAGCTGCTGCGGGTCGGTAACGCGCACGCGGTGGGTCACCATGGCGTTCCAGTCGCCGGCGGCTTCGAGCCGGCCGGCCGGCGGCAGGCCCTTGAGCTTGAGGCCCACATCGAGCCGGTCGGCGGTGACGGCCAGGAGGCCAAACTTGCTATCGCCGCGCAGCAGGCTGATATAGCTGTTGGTGGGCGCGACGCGGAACTCTTGGCCCAGCCGGCCGAGCTTGGTCAGCAGCGTCTCATACGGCTTGCGCCAGGCCGCCTTCTTACCGGCGAAATGTTTGTCGAGGCGCACGTCGGCGCTGACCGGGGGCGCACCGGCATTGGCCAGGTGGTGGGCGATGACGTTGGCGTGGCCGTGCCCGAGGCCGAAATCGGCCTTGAGCCAGGCCATGATCTCGGCCCGTTTGGTCAGGCCCTTTTTCGCCGCCAGCTTGGCAAAATCATCGGGGGTCTTGCCGGTCTTGGCCTTGATCGTGTCGAGATAGGCTTGAAAGGTCATGGGTACACTCCTGGGGTCCGTTAGGCGCTGCCCGCCGCCGGCCAGATGAGGCGCAGTTGGGTGCCGGCCCCCGGCGCCGAGTGGATGTGCAGCTCGCCGCCGATGAGCGTGGCCCGCTCGCGCATGCCGGCCAGCCCAAAGTGGCGCTGCGCCAGCCATTCGGCCAGGTCGTCGCCGACCACAAAGCCGTGGCCGTCGTCGGCAATCGTCAGATCGAGGCGCTGCGGCTCGAACACGCCGCGCAGCCGAATGGTGCGCGCGCCGGCGTGGAGCAGGGCGTTCAGGCAGGCCTGCTGCACAATCCGGTAGACGTGGGTTTCCACCTGGTCGGGGTAGCGGTGCGGCGCCGGGGCGGCCTCCAGCGTCAGGTCAGGGCCGTTGGGCCACTGGTCGGTCAGGTCGCTCACCAGGCTGCGCAGGCCGGTCGGCAGGCCGTAGCTCAACGTCACCGGCCGCAGCCCGGCAATCGACTGGCGCAGCCCGGCCACCGCCGCGGCATAAGTCGGCTGAAAGTCGGGGGTAATGCGCTCGCCGTCCACTTTCTGCGCCAGGAGGCCGAAGGTGTTGAGCGGCCCATCGTGCAGCTCGCGCGCCAGGCTCATGCGCTCCGACTCGGCCCGGTCGACATTGGCCTGATAGAGGGCGTGCAGGTGCGCGGCCTGCCGGATGTTGACCAGCGCCACCGCCACTTGGTCGGCCAGCGCTTGCAGCACGGGGACTTCGGTGGCGGCATAGGCGTCATCAGGGTCGCGCCGCCCGAGCAGCCACACGCCCGGCCGCAGGCCGGCGGCCCGCAGCGGCAGGGCCAGGCGCACCCAGGGCAGGGTGGCCGGGTCGAGGCCGGCCGGCAGGCGCGGCGGGCCGGCCGCGCCGGCCCGGAGGGGGGCGGGGGCGTCGAGCGGCAGTTGGCCGGCGGTCAGCCCGGCCGTGTAGAGCACCTGCCAGCGGCCCTCGGCCTCCAGGCACAGCAGGGCCGATTGGCGCACCAGCAGCCCCGGCATGACGTCCTCACGCAGCAGCCGCACCAGGGTGGCCAGCTCGAGGCAAGTGGCAATGCGGCTGGCATAGGTGACCAACAGATGCGTGGGCGCGGGCGGCACGCCCAGCACATAGCGGTCCACCAGGCGCTGAAAGGGGGCCAGACCGAACACCGTACCGAGGACAGCGACCAGCCCGACCACCAGCACCAGCCACACCAGGCGGTCGCTCCGGCTGTCGACGAAGCGGCTGGTAAGCGCCCCGGCCACCAGCGCCAGCGCCGTGCCCATGACCAGCAGGAACAAGTAAACCGAGATCACGCGGTTGGCGCGAAACTCCAGGCTGCCCAGATTACGCTTATAGATGGCGTAGGCATAAAACACCGGCAGGAGCGGCACGGCAAACAGCAGCAGGTGGGAGAGCAGCGCCGAGTCAAAGACCTGCCCCAGCAGGCTGGGCACGATGGCCAGCGCCAGGCCCGGCCCCAGCCCCAGGCCGATGCCGAACAGCATCAGCGTGGCGGCCGGGCGGCTGGCCGGGTAAGCGCGGGCGCGCAGGTGATAGATCAGCGCGGCCAGGGCCACCACCATCGCCAGCAGCAAGACCACCTGGTAGGCCCACGCCGGCAGCCAGGCGATGAGTTCCAGGCCGGCGGCGGCCACGGCCAGCCCATACAGCGCCGCCCGCAGCCCGCGGCGCGGCCATAAGGGACGCGGAAAGGTGAGGTGCAGATCGAGGATGTTGGCGGCCAGCAGCCAGGTGACGGCATGCAGGCCGAGCGAGCTGTAGGCCACGTGCGACGACGAGACAATCCCGAGCATCAGCCAGACGGCCATGACGTAGCAGAAGCTGACCACCAGCAGCCATTCCAAGTTGCGCGGCCGCAGCAGCAGATGGCTGAACACCCCCACCAGGTAAAAGAGCAGGGCGGGCAACGCCAGGACCAGGCGGCCGTTCAAGGTGGCGCGGCTGAGGGGCGGCAGGATCCAGTCGATTTCGGTGACCACGCCGGCCCGCCAGCGCGTGATGGTGACGTGGTCGCCCGGCCGCAGGCCGCTAAACGCGAGCGCCGACCGGTCCTCGTAAAACGTCTCGCGCGTCATGGCGCCGATGCGCAGCAGTTCGTCGCCGACCTGGATCAGGCCGCGCGCGGCGACCGCCGGCTCCACCGCCACCACGCGCCAGTCGCCGGCGACGATGGTAAACCCGGGCGCCGGCTCGACCGCCACGAGCACATAGGTGTAAGAGACGCCCAGGGCCAAGGTCAGGGCCGCGAG
>JAYUUW010000786.1:0-4288 GCA_043754665.1 Anaerolineales bacterium
ACCAACGACCAGCCGCTGCACGATGTCGCCCCGAATACGCCGGCGGTGCTGCGGCGCGTGAAGACCGATGACAGCGAGAAGCTGCGCTACTTGGAAGAACTGGGGCTGGTGCCAGGGGTGGCCGTGCGCATTATCCACCGCGCGCCGTTCAACGGGCCGCTGCGGCTGCAAGCCAACGGCCGTGACCACGTGATCGGCACGGAGCTGGCCAAGGCGCTGCGGGTGGAGGTGACGGCTTAATGGATATCAACGAGACGGAGATTTTGCAGACGATGCGCTCGGCCGGTTACCGGCTGACCGGCCCGCGCCGCAAGCTGGTGGATCTGCTGGTGCAGGCGGAAGCGCCGCTGACGGCCGAGGAGATTTATCAACTGGCGCAGGGCGAGCAGTTGCAGGCGAACCTGTCGACCATTTACCGCAACCTGGCGACGTTCTGCGAGATGGGCTGGCTGAAGGCGGTGCCGGGCTCGAACGGCGAGCGGCATTACCAGGTGCACAACGAGGACGAGCGCATGTCGGTGATGTGCCTGGACTGCGGGCAGCTAACGACGTTGAACGTGGAACCCGGCAACCGGCTGAGCGCGGTGGTGCGCGATATGGGCTACAACAGCGACAGCCTGCGGGTGACGCTGGCGGCGCACTGCGAGCATTCGTGCGAGCACAAGGAAGCGGCCAAGACGGCGCTATAGCAATTTGGGGATGGTGATTGACCGCTGACGGGCGGGGTGAGGCGCTGAGCGCCCTGCCCCGCCCGTTTTCTGTGATATCCGGCGCGAAACGGGCTGGCGGGGCGCGGTTTTGGATATCGCAGATTGTTGGTTTGGGATAAATTTGGGATATACGGGCGAGGGAAGTTGCGATGGGCCAACGCTACACTGGTAGCGCATTACGAGCTGATTGGAAGGCTTAGGACCAGGTCAGTCCGAGTTGCAGATTTCTCACCGGCCCGAAGGGAGCGCCAGGTCCAGCCGCCTGAGGCCGGGTTCGAAATGACAAATCAGGCGGGCGAGTGACGGCGAGCGGCTGTTTGAGCGGAGGAGGCTGGCGCGTAAGGCCATGCGATCTTCGGAACCCAAACACAGACCGTTTGGGCAAGTGTGACAAGTCTGGCGGGCGGGTGACGGCCGGCGACTGGTTGAGCGGATGGAGATGGGCCAGCGCGCTACTTCAGAATGTAGTACGTGCCTTTTTTCGCGCCGATGCGAAGGAGCAGGCCGCGGTCGACGAGGTCGTTGAGGTCGAGGCGCAGGGTCTCGGGGGTCACATCGGGGCACTGCTCACGGTACTCGCGGTTGGTGATGCTGCCGTGCTCACGCACGTAGGCCACGGCGCGGGCCTGGCGCTCGTTCATCTGCGTCTCCCAGCGCGGGATGGCGCGGCGCTCGCGGGAGTTGGAGAGGATGACGGTGAAGGCGTAAGGCGCGGCCTTGAACTTGGGTGACGGGTGGCCATCGGCTACCATGTCTTCGATCATGCGGTCGATGCCCAGGCCAAGTTCTTCGATGTAGCCCCACTGGAACAGGCCGGATACGAGGCGCGGGTTGCGCGAGAAGTGCTCCTCCACCAGGTTGTCAACCGTGATGAAGCCGGGCAGCCCGCCGGGCGAGATGACTTCCAGCCGGTCGGCGTACATGCGCAGCTCGATCCGGCGGCCCTTGAGGCGGTAGTCGCGGTGGCAGACGGCGTTCACCAGCGCCTCGCGCACGGCAAACGGCGGGTACTCGAGCAGTTCCTGCCGCTCCAGCGTGGTGACCACCGCCCCGGCCGACATCTCGCTCCACACGATCTGCCAGGCGGCCTCGATCACGCGCGCCAGCGGGCCGGTGACTTCCTCGCGCCGGCCGTAGCCGGCCAGGCCGTTTTCGCCGCGCGGTTCGGTGCCGACGAACTTGACGAACACCAGGCCACTCTGCGGCAAGAACTGCTGCGGGTGGCGGCCAAACAGCAGCAGGCCGCTGGTGGTCGGGCGGCCGTACTCGTCCACCGCGCCGATCTCGCGCAGCAGTTCGTCCGGCGGTTGGGTGATGGGCCGGCGCTGGCGCTGGGCGCGCTTGTCGTAATACTCGGCGATCACGTCGTCATCCAGGTCTGCGCGTTTCGCGCCGGGGACCACCTCGGCTTCGAAGTCGCTGGAGGATTTGGTGGCGGCCAACTGGCGAATCTCTTCGCCGCCGAGAGGCCGGTTCTGGCTGCCGCCGCGCAGCAGCACGCGGCCATCGGCCAGCGCGTGCAACTCGGGCGAGCGCGGCACGCTGATGGCGTAAATCTCGCCGGCCGGCCCTTCGAGCCGGTCCCAGCCGGTGACGACGGGCGGCCGGCACAGGCGCTCGGCGGCGCGCAGCACCCCCTCCAACTCCTCGGCGTACACGCTGCCCACGGGCCGGCCGCGCTCGTCTAGCCCGATGACGACCGTGCCGCCGTCGGTGTTGGCGAAGGCGACCAGGTATTCCGCCAGCAGTTCGGGCGCGGCGGTGGGCAGGTAGGCCACCAGCGGGCCGGGGGGGCGCAGGAGGGAGCGCGGCATGGGTGGCGGGCGGCCTAGTCTTCGTCGGCGGCAGGCGCGAGGCCGTGGCCGTTCAGGTCGACGCTGGGCAGGGCGGCTTCGGCTTCCGGGTCGCGGTCGAGGTCCACTTCTCCAACCAGCACCTCGTCGGCTTCCAGCGCGGCCAGCACCGCCGCTGACTCGGGCGTCACGGGCGGCGCGCCGGCGGGGCTGTCGCCGTTCTTCGGCTCCACGAATACCGGGATCACATCTTTGGCGGCCAGGCGCGCCACCGAGGCGACCGTATCGGCCTCCTTGAGGTTCATGAGGCGCGTGCCCATGGTGGGGCGGCCGGCGCGGCGGATGTCGCGCACCTTGAGGCGCAGCGCCTGCCCGGCGGTGGAGATGATGGTGAGCTCGTCGTCGGGATGGACGACGCGGGCGGCCACAATGATGCCGGTGCCGTCGTCGCCGTCGATCTTGTGCTTGTCGAGCGTCAGCACGCCGCCCGTGGCGCGGCCTTTCACCGGGTACTCGGCCAGCGGCGTGCGCTTGCCGTAGCCATTGCGGGTGACCACCAGCAAATCGCACTCGGGGTCGACCACATCCATGCTGGTCACATAGTCATCCACGCCGCCCTGGTCGTCCTCGCTCTTGAGCGCAATCGCGGTCACGCCCGCCGCCTGGCGGCCCATGGCGCGCACCGAGTCCTCGTGATAGCGCAGCGCCTTGCCGCGCTCGGTGATCAGGATGATCTCCTGCTTCCCATCAGTGAGCTTGGCCCAGCCGAGTTGGTCGCCTTCTTCCAGGTTGGTGGCAATCAGGCCGGAGGGGCGCACGGAGGCGAACTCGTCGAGCGAGACGCGCTTGATGCGGCCGTTGCGCGTGACCATGACGCAGAAGTTGGTGCCATCGAAGCTGGGGATCGGCAGCGCGGCGGTGATCTGCTCGCCGCTGCTGATGGCCAGGATGTTGGTCAGGGGAATGCCCTTGTCGGCGCGGCCGGCGTCGGGGATTTGGTAGACGCGCTCGGAGTAGACCTTGCCCTTGTCGGAGAAGAACAGCACGGTATCGAGCGAGCGGGCCGGCAGCAGGTAGAGCACCTCGTCTTCGCCGCGCAGGCTCTGCCCGGTGACGCCCTTGCCGCCGCGCCCCTGCGTGCGGTACTCCTTGGCGGCCACGCGCTTGATGTAGCCGCGCGCGGTGATCGAGATGAGCACCGGCTCGTCGGGCACCAGGTCTTCGTCGCGCAAGTCTTCGGGCGCGTCGTGGACGATGCGGGTGCGGCGCTCGTCGCCAAAGCGCTCGACCAGATCGCGCATATCGTCTTGGATGAGCGCCAGCACCTTCTTGGGGTTGGCCAGCAGGTCTTCAAAGTGGGCGATGGTCTTTTGCAGCTCGGCGTGCTCGTCCTCGATCTTCAGCCGTTCCAGCGCGGCCAGGCGGCGCAACTGCATGTCGAGGATGGCCTGGGCCTGCACCTCGGTCAGCTTGAGCTCGGCAATCAGGTTGAGGCGGGCGGTCTCGGCGTCATTGGACGACCGGATGATGCGAATGACGGCATCGAGAGCGGAGAGCGCAATCAGCAGGCCGTCGAGGATGTGGGCGCGGGCGCGGGCTTTGGCCAGCTCGAAATCGGTGCGGCGGGTGATGACCGTGCGACGGTGCTCGATGAAGATTTGCAGGGCGCGCTTAAGCGACAGCATACGCGGCTCGCTGCGGCCGTTTTCATCGGCCACCAGCGCCAGCAACTGCACACCAAAGGTGCTTTGCAGCACGGTGAACTTGAAGAGCTGGTTGAGCACC
>JAYUUW010000787.1:0-3923 GCA_043754665.1 Anaerolineales bacterium
GGCGGCGGCACCAACGGCACCACCGTGCTGAACTTCCGCGTGTCAGACGAACTCATTAGCCAAGGCTTCGATGGCCGGATGGTCGGCGGCTGCGTGCCCGATATCGGCACCGGCGGCCCCGTGCCCGACTGCGGCACCTACAACGACGGCGGCACCGTCGGCACGATCACCTACCGGGCGGTGATCCTGAAAAACTTCACCGACACCTACCCCTCCGGCGACCAGAGCGTGGATCAAGGGGACGTCCTCTCCAACACTGCCCTGATTGACGGCAACGTGCTCGGTGTGGCCGATGCCGCCACACCCACCGGCTTCAGCGAAACCGATGATACCGGCTCGGGTCTGCAAATCGCCTTTGGCAACCTCACCAAGACCATCTACGCCATCAACGGCGTCATCTGCTCGCCGCAGCCCTGCACGGCCGTGCAGATCGCCCCGGCCTACACCCTCACCTACCGGCTGGTGTACGAGCTGCCCATAAGTGACTTTGAAGACTTCTCCATCGTCGACTATCTGCCGCTGCCGGTCTTCTTCTCGACCGAACTGACCGCCTTTGACCCCACCCCCAGCGCGGCCGTGCCGCCGGCCGGCACCGTCAAGTTCGGCCCGGCCGACACGTTCTACGTTTACTCCAGCATTGTGCCGACCATGACCGTCGACGGCGTGGCCAACAGCGTCAGCTTTGACTACGGCGACTTCGACAGCGCGGCCAATACGCCGACGACGGTTGACCTGCTGCTCACGGTCACCGCCTCCAGCGAGCCGTTCGCCGACCGCCTGTTCTTGACCAACCAGGCCCATGCGGGCGAAGGCAGCACCAACGCCGGCGACTACCTGGCCGACGCCATCGTTCAGATCACCCTCACCCAGCCGGTCGTCCGCATCACTAAGGGCCTGGTCGGCACCAACAACCCCGAGAGCTTCTACTCGCCCAGCGTCATCGCGCCGCCCGGGGCGGGCAGCTTCACCGCCCCCGGCGACACCAGTTGCCCGCGTTTTAGCGGCGCCAGCACCTCCACCGCGCTCGTCACCAACCCCATCAATAGCGACCTGCACAACGTCGATCAGTTCGACCTGGTGACGTTCGGCATTGTGGTCGAGAACATCGGCACCGGCCTGCGCGGCGCGTTCGACACGGTCATCACCGACTCGCTGCCCATCAGCTTCCATGTGCCGGCCACCGGGCTGAACCTGTGCGTCACCAACGGCGCCGGCACGCCGCTGGCCTATACCGGCTTCATCACCAGCGGCCTGGAGTTTATCGACCCCGCGCCCCTCGTCGGCGCGCTGACGGCCTACACCACCACCGGCACCAACCTGGCCTTCATCACCTTCGACCTGGAAGCCGACGCCTTGCTGCCGGCCACGGTCTTCACCAACACCACCGCCATCACCAACGTGGCCGGCGTGGAGGGCGGGCCGAACCACATCACTACCACCACGCCCGGCCGCACTGATAATGCCCTGCTCTACAACTGGCCCTTGCCGACCAAGAGCCTGATCAGCACCGAGATCATTCACAGCCAGAACCTGAACAATCAGGTCGTCATCGGCGAGGTGCTCACCTACCAGGTCGACATCCGCGTGCCCGAGGGCCTCGTGGAGAACATGACCGCTATCGATGTGCTCGACCCCGGCCTGGCCTTTGTCGAATTCATCGGCTTCCAGAACAGCAATCCCATCTCGGTCACGCACGCCGTCACGCCCATCGTGCCCAGCGTGGGGCCGAACGGCTCGGTGATTACCTTCACCTTCGGCACGGTGACCAACACGGCCACCACCAACCCGCTGTTCGAGCACTTCACGCTCACCTACACGGCGGTGGCGCTCAACGTCAGCAGTAACCAGACCGGCACCCTGCGCAACAACCTGGTCACCATCGGCTGGAGCCTGGCGCCCGCCGGGCCAGTCACCGCCTCCGCCTCCAATGTGCGCGTGATCGAGCCGACGATTGGCATCACCCATACCGTGACGCCCAACCTGGTGGATAGCGGCGACGTTTACACCTACCAGATCGTCCTGCGCAACAGCGGCGGGGTCGATGCCTTCGGCGTCGTGCTGACTGACGACCTGCCCTACAACGGCTCTGGCTCGCTCATCCTCGACCCCAGCCTGGCCTTAGTAGAAGACTCGCTCGGCCTGGTCAACAGCAGCAACTTCACTATCTTGGGCAGCAACCCGGCCAATTGGGTGCTCTCGACCACCGTGCCGTTCGACATGCTGGTCGGCCCGCGCCTGATCACGCTCACCATCACCGGCACGGCCCCCATCTACTTGCCGCTGGGCACCACCATCACCAGCACCGCGCTGGTGCGTTGGACCGACCTGCCCGGCGATGTGAGCACCCCGCGCTCAATCTACAACCCCGCCTCGGTCGAGCGTACCGGCGCTGATGGCCCCGGCGGCGCGCTGAATGACTACGCCGCCCAGGCCCCGGTGCCTTTCAACACCACCGGCTACCAGCTCGATAAGCGCCCGGTGGCGCCCACTGACTACACCATTGGCGAGGTGGTCACTTACACTATCGTCATGACCCTGCCGGAAGGCGTGACGCCCGGCCTGATCATCACCGACGACCTGCCCAGCGGCCTGAACTACCTCAGTCACCAGGTCATCACCGCGGCGGCGGCCAGCGGCGGCGCACTGCCCTTCGACTACAGCGGCACGATCACGGCCTCGCCCGTATTCACCAACGCCGGCAGCCTGGCCTTCGACTTTGGCGATGTGACCACCACGGCCGATAACGACGGCTCGAACAACGCCTTCGCCATCCGGATCGTGGCCCAGGTGGCCAATATCCTGCCCAACCAAATCGGCACGCTCTTGACCAACACGGCCTCGGCCAGCCTGGTCGCGCTCAGCAGCCGCATCGTCATCACCGACCCGACACCGGTCGTCATCGCCGTGGTCGAGCCGGTGCTGGCGGTCTTCAAGACCATGCCCGCCTTCGCGCCCGGCACCGTCATCAATGCCGGCGATACGCTCACCTACACCGTCATCGTGGCCCACACCAGCGCCAGCCAGGTGCCGGCCTACGATGTCGTCATCACCGACGTGCTGCACAGCGACTTCATCAACGCCACGCTGATCGGCGCGCAACGCTCCGACGGGCTGCCGCTCACCTCGCAGGTTGTCGGTCAAGAAATCCGTGTGCCGGCCAGCCCGGCCACCTTTGACCTGCCGCTCGGCATGTCGGCGCGCTTCACCTATACCGTGCAGATCAACCCCAGCAGCACAGCGGTCACGCTCACCAATGCCGCCTACGCCGCCTGGACCACCCTGCCCGGCCTCGTCCCTGGCGAGCGTACCAGCGGCGATGGCCTGCTGGACGACGGCAGCCTGAACGACTACCTGGCCCCGCACGGTGTCTTCATCAACATTGGGACGCCCACACTCATCGAGCTGGTCAGCTTCGCTGCCAGCGCCGCCGGCGACACAGTGACCCTGGACTGGGAGACGGCCGTTGAAATCGACACGGCCGGCTTCAACCTGTACCGCGCCGCCACGCCCGACGGCGCGCGCACGCTCATCAACCCGCTGCTCATCGGCGCGACCGGCAGCGGCGGGGGCGCGCAGTACAGCGCCTTCGACCAGCCCGGCGTCGGTGTGTGGTACTACTGGCTGGAAGACGTGGACACCCACGCCGTCACGGCCCTGCACGGCCCGGTCACGGCGACCGTCGGCACGCCCGAGAACGCCCTTCACCGCATATACCTGCCTCAGATCGGCCAATAAGAGGAGAAACTAGCATGACTACGCCTGACACTCAACAGCCTAAGCCCGTCTACGAGCCGCCCCAGGTGGTCACCTACACCGACGCGGCCCTGCTCGCGGCCTTAGGCCCGGCCCAGGCCGGCGGCTCTTACACCGTCTTCGGCGGCCCGTAAGCGTTCGCAGTTCCTAACCGTTTCACCCCGCCCTCC
>JAYUUW010000788.1:0-2891 GCA_043754665.1 Anaerolineales bacterium
GGTTGGCTCTGAAGCGTCAGGTTTCCGGCGGTCTGCGGGGTGAGCACCTCGAAACTCGCACCGCTATTGGCTGAGTGCGCGTAGAAGCTAAAAAACAACTGCGGGTCGTCCCAGGTGACGAAGACTTCCCCGGCGGCCGTCACAGCCAGGTCGAGGTGGGCGTCGCCTTTGGTCAGCGTGCGGAAATAGGGCGAGGTGGCCAGCACTTGCGATGCGCTCCACTGGCTGCCGCGGGTGGTCGATTGCTGATAAAACACTCCGGCCGGGGCGACGCCGGACGGCAGCGTGCGGATGAACGCCAGGTGCAGGCGGCCATTGGGTTCCACCAGCGCCTCCCAGCGCACCGGGTCGGTGACCAAGCTGCGGCTGGCTGACCACACGCCCGTCAGATTCTGAGCATAGAGCAGGTCGCCGGCGGCGTCTTGCCAAAAGGCGTGCAGGCCGCTGTTGTCGGCCAACAGGCGCAAGCCGGCGGGCGCGGTCGGCAGGTCGCCGGCGGTCAGCGGGGCGGCTCCCACAATGCTAGGCACGGCGGCGGCCGGTGACCAGCCTCGGCCCGGGGTGAAGACCAAATAGCGGGTGCCATCGAAGCGATCCCACCAGAGCGCGAACTGCCGGCCGCTCGCATCCACCGCCAAGGCGGGCAGCGTGGCGGCGCTCGATTGGCTGAGGTTGTAGGGCGGGTACCAGACGCCGTCGCTGACTTGAGCGGTCGCCTGGGGCGTGGTGGGGATGTTTTCGGCGGGCGTGGCGCTGGCGGGCGGGCCGCTGTTCGGCGTGGCCGTCGGGGCCAGGGACGCCAGCAGGTAGGGCGACGGGAACTGGGCCGCGCACACGGCGCCGACCGGCGCGTTGACCCAGGGCGCGGAAGGAATGTCGAGCGCGTCGTTGGCGAAGATGGCGTAGGGCGGCAGCAGGTTGTTGGCCTGGGCGATGGCGTCGGGCAGCACGGCGTAGGCTCGGCCGATGCAGTAGATGGTTTCGCCCGTTTGCACCACATGGCGGCCCAGCCGCCCGCCGGGGGTGATGGCGGCCACCAGCTCGGGTGTCACCGAGGCGAGGGCGGCGGTGGGCGGCGGGGTGGCAGTGGCCGGGGTGGGCTGCGTTGGCGCTTCGCTCGCGGTCGCCGCGATGGGGGCCGCCTCGCTGGCCGGGCGCGTCACGGTCGGGTGGGGCTCAATCAAGGCGACAATGGGGTTCTGGGCGCGAAATTCAGTGAGCGCGGCCGGATCAAGCGTAAAGCGCACCACCTGCGTGCCGCCGGTGAGAATGACTTGATCCAGATTGCTCAGCTGCTCGTTGACGGTCGCTGCCAGGACGCTGCAGGCGCCGGTCAGGCAGCTGATAATGAGGACGTCATCCGTGACCGTGGCGGGGTCGCCGGGGTGGTATTCAAAGGTGGCGAATGAGCCGGTCAGGCTGGCGTAGCCGCTGGGCGTTTCGACGACCAGGGTGCCGCCGGTCAAGCTGGCCCACAGTTTGCCCACCTCCAGCCGCACGCGGACGTCGCCCAGGGTGGTTTGGCTAGCCGGTAGGCTCAACAGGGTGTCTGACGCCAGGCGCAGATGCACGCCATCGGCCAGGTCGAGCCGCGCCTGGGCCTCCGCGCCGGTCTGCACCTGGCCGGCGGGTGGCAGTTCGGCGCCGACGGCGACCGGGGCGAACTCCGCCGCGCCCGGCAGGCGCAGCGCCACCGGGGGAGTGAATTCGCCTACGATCACCTGCAGCGCCGGCGGCGGGGGCGTCACCGAGGGGGTGGGGCGCGGCCCGCACGCAGCCAGCAAAACTACCAGGCCCGCCGCCAGTTTGCCCATCAGTCTTGGCCCCTGGCGCGCCGGCAGGCGGGTCACCGGATTTCAATCGGGGCGTCGACCACTTCGACCTCGAGCCGATTGTGTTCGATCCAGCGGACGATGTGCTGCAATTCGGCCCGCACCTGGGCGGTGTCGTTGGCGACGGCCACCAGGCCCAGCTCGGCCGACTGCCACACATCCTGCAAGTCGACCTCGGCGGCGGCGATGTTGAACTCACGGTGCAGGCGGGCCAGCAGCGGCTTGAGCCGGCTGCGCTTCTCCTTGAGGGAGTTGCAGCCGGGCAGGTGCAGGCGCAGTTGGCAGGCGGCGATAATCATGGGCGAAATTCTAGCACAGAGGCCTTTGGGGCGGCAGGGGGTTAAACATTGTGACTGGGCGGGTAGGAAGGATATAATTCGAGTATGTCTAAAAACTTGGCTGGGGTACTGGTGATTGGGTTTTTGGCGATTATGGCGCTGACCGGCTACGCGCTGGTGAACACGGTACAGGGCATTGTGAATGCGCCGGCGACGGCTTCGGCCGGGCTGGCGACGCAGGTGAACGCGATCATGCACCCGACGGCGAAGGTCTACGCCGACCCGGTGACGGTGGTGCTGCAAATCAAGGCGCTGTCGCGGCTGGAGAGCGCGCAGTACACCATTGAGAAGGTGATTACGGCCGAGACCAACCAGGGTACGCTGGGGCCGCTGTTCGGCGACCGGCTGCTGTTCGTGGGCCACGGCGAAGTCATCGCCGGGGTGGACCTGAGCCGGGTGCAGACCAGCGACATCACCATCACCGACGACGGGCGGGTGACGTTCATCATCCCCGCGCCGGAGATTTTCATCACGGCGCTCGACAATGACAAGTCATATGTCTATGACCGCGAGACCGGCCTGTTCACCAAGGGCGATGAGAACTTGGAGACGCAGGCGCGCCAGGTGGCGACGGCCGAGATCGAGCGGGCGGCGCGCGAAGGCGGCATCCTGACCACCGCGGCCGACAACGCCGCGTCGTTTATGGAGAGCCTGCTGATCTCGCTGGGCTTTACCGATGTGGTCATTGTGCAGGCCACGCCCTTCCCGCCTCTGACGCCGT
>JAYUUW010000789.1:0-6193 GCA_043754665.1 Anaerolineales bacterium
GGTCGGCATCGTCGCCGCCCAGTCCATTGGCGAGCCGGGTACGCAGCTCACCCTGCGCACCTTCCACACCGGCGGCGTCGCTGCCGGCGGCGACATCACGCACGGTCTGCCGCGCGTGGAAGAGCTGTTCGAGGCCCGCAAGAAGCCCAAGGGCGAGGCCGTCATCACTGAAATCGACGGCATCGTCGAGGTCATCCGCTCCGACAAGCCCGGCGCTCTGCGCTTGGTCAAGATCGTCGACAGCGCCGTGATCCGCGACGAGTACGAGATCCCCGGCAACTGGGCCGTGAAGGTCGAAGACGGCCAGACCGTCAGCCTGAATGACATCCTCGCCACCCGCGGGGAGAGCGTCATGACCGCCACCCACGCCGGCGAAGTGCGCCGCAAGGATCACTCGGTTGTCATCTCCTACGAGCGCCGCGAAGAGGTGGAGTACGAAATCCCCTCGGCCACGCGCATGTTGGTCATCGACGGCCAGCGCGTCAAGGCCGGCGAGGCCCTGACCGAAGGCTCGCTCAACCCGCACCGCATCCTGCGCATCCTGGGCCGCGAGGCCACCGAGCTGTACCTGCTCACCGAGGTCCAGAAGGTGTATCGCAGCCAGGGCCAGAACATCAACGACAAGCACTTCGAGGTCATCATCAAGAAGATGCTGGCCAAGGTGCAGATCACCCGCACCGGCGACACCGGCCTGCTGCCCGGTGAGCTGATCGACCGCCTCAAGCTCCAGAAGATCAACGAGGCGCTCATCGCCGACGGCAAGCAGCCGTCCTCGGCCGTGCCCGTGCTCCTGGGCGTCACCAAGGCCTCGCTCTCGACCGACTCGTTCTTGAGCGCGGCCTCCTTCCAGCACACCATCAAGGTGCTGGCCGGCGCCGCCATCGAAGGCCGCGAAGACCCGCTCTTCGGCCTCAAGGAGAACGTCATCATCGGCAAGCTCATCCCGGCCGGGACGGGCTACTGGGCCTACCACGAGCGGGAACCCGCTGTGGCGCCCGCCGAGCTGGCCGCGCCCCTCGACGCGGACGGCGCCATCGCGGCGGCGGCCTAACCGCCCTGCTGCCCCCGAACAAAAAACGCCCGTCGGCCAGGTGCCGGCGGGCGTTTTGTTTGGGGCGGGGCGGCCTCAATCGTCGTCGAGCCACTGCTTGACGACCCACACCACGATCAGCACCGCCAGCCCCAGGGCCAGCCATTCCGTCCCCGTTTGGGGGAGCGGCAAAGCCCCGCCCGCGCCGCCTGTGATCACCGCGCCTCCGCTTTTAGCATTTGCCTATACAATGTCCGCCGCCGTTTCGGGTCAGCCGCTAGTTTACCAGCCGATTCCATCTTGGCGGCCCTACCAGATCATATGTTCTAAGTGTATAATCCACGCCTTAGGCGCTGTTGACTGCCGGTGTTCGTCTCATTAAACACGACTCTAGATCGAGGTGGGTATGGAAGTTGGACGGGTTCGCCAGATCAATATCGACCAAGAGATGCAGACCGCGTATCTCTCGTACGCCATGTCGGTCATCGTGGCGCGGGCGCTGCCCGATGCCCGCGACGGCCTGAAGCCGGTGCAGCGCCGCATCCTGTATGCCATGCACGACCTGGGCATTCGGGCCGACACCACCTACAAGAAGTCGGCCCGCATCGTCGGCGAGGTGCTGGGCAAGTACCACCCCCACGGCGATGTGTCAGTGTACGAGGCCATGGCCCGCATGGCGCAGGACTTCTCCATGCGCTACTTGGTGGTCGACGGCCAGGGCAACTTTGGCTCCATCGACGGCGACGCGCCGGCGGCCATGCGCTACACCGAGGCCCGCATGGCCCCGCTGGCCACGGACCTGATGGGCGACATCGACAAAGACACGGTCAACTTTAGCTCCAACTTTGACGATACACTGACCGAGCCGACCGTGCTGCCGGCCGCGGTGCCCAACCTGCTGGTGAACGGCGCCAGCGGCATTGCCGTGGGCATGGCCACCTCGGTGCCGCCGCACAACCTGGGCGAGGTGGTCGACGCGCTGATCTTCATGCTCGACCGCTGGACCAAGCTCGACGACGTGACCGTCAACGAGCTGATGAAGTTTGTGAAGGGGCCGGACTTCCCCACCGGCGGCATCATCATCCGCGCCAAGGACGAGGCCGAGGGCCTGGCCGCGGCCTATGGCACCGGCCGGGGCCGCATCTTGGTGCAGGCCCGCGCCCACGTCGAAGATATGGGGCGCGGCAAGAGCCGCATCATCGTCACCGAGCTGCCCTACCAAACCAACAAGTCGGCGCTGATCGAACGGATTGCCGACCTGGCCCGCGATGGCTCGCTGGAAGGGCTGGCCGACCTGCGCGACGAGTCGGACCGGCAGGGCATGCGCATCGTCATCGAGCTCAAGAGCACCGCCGAGCCGGACAAGGTCATCCGCGAGCTGTATAAGCGCACGCCCATGCAGGGCACGTTCAGCATCATCAACCTGGCGCTGGTCAACGGCGAGCCGCGCCTATTGACCCTCAAGCAAGCCCTGCGAGTGTTCCTCGACCACCGCATGGAGGTGGTGCGCCGCCGCAGCGAGCATGACCTGGCCCGCGCCCGCGACCGCGCCCACATCCTTGAAGGCCTGCTGACCGCGCTCAAGCATCTGGACGAGATCGTGCGCATCATCCGCGCCGCGCGCGACACCGACGAGGCCCGCGAAAAGCTCATCAAGCGCTTCAAGTTCAGCGACGAGCAGACCACCGCCATCCTCGATATGCCGCTCAAGCGGCTGGCCGCCCTGGAGCGCCGCAAGATCGAAGATGAGCACAAAGAGAAAATGACGCTCATCAAGCATCTGGAAGGGCTGCTGGCTTCGCCCAAGCGCATGCGCGATGTGATCTCAGAAGAGCTGCTCCAGATCAGGCAGAAGTACGCCGACAAGCGCCGCACCCAGATTGTGCAGGCCGGGGCCGTGGGTGCGCCCTCGCTCACCGCCGCCGACCTGGCCCCGCAGCACGACGTGTGGGTAACGGTGCTGCCGAGCGGCCTGGTCTCGCGCACGCCCGGCGGCAAGCTGCCCAAGCTGGGCGCAACCGAGACGCCAGTGGCCACCATCTCAGCCAACACGCGCGACCTGCTCTACTTCGTCACGCTCAAGGGGCGGGCGGCCACCACGCCGGTGTATGCCCTGCCCGAAAAGGAAGACCCGACCGAGGGCACGCCCTGGTCGAGCGTCTCCGGGCTGGACCCCAACGCCCGCGTGGTGGCGGTGGTGGCCATTAGCCCCGAGGTGGCCCGGCGCGCCGCCGCCGCCGATGCGGCCGCGAAGGCCGCCGGCGAAGGCGCGGAGCCCCAGGCCGGGGCGTTCCTGCTGCTGGGCACCGCCAACGGCATGGTCAAGAAGACCTCGGTGGGCGACCTGCCGGGCGTGTCGTCGCAGGTGTACAACGTCATCAATGTGGCCGAAGATGACAGCCTGATTGCCGCCCGCCTGACCACCGGCGCCGACGACCTGCTGCTGGTCACCGCGCTGGGTCGCGCCATCCGCTTCAATGAGGCCGAAGTGCGCGCCATGGGCCTGTCGGCGGCGGGCGTGATGGGCATCAAGCCCGGCGAGCGCGACGACAAGGTCATCGGCCTGGAAATCGTGCCGCCCAAGAGCGAGGTGTTCCTGATCACCGACGCCGGCATGGGCAAGCGCACGCCGGAGAAGGAATATCCGACCCAAGGCCGCTACGGCGTGGGCGTGACCGCCGCCGGGCTGACCGGCAAGCAGCGCCTGGCCGGGTTGGTGGTGGGCCAACCCGATGATAAGCTGACGGCCATCACCAGCAAGGGCGGCGCGAAGGCCCTGAAGCTCGATGCCGCCGGCCGCCGGGGCCGCGCGGCGCGGGGCGCGACCATTGTGAAGCTCAAGGGCGGCGACACGGTGCAGCGCGTGGTGGTCATGCGGGCGCAGTTCGCGCTGCCCGAGGAAGAGACCCCGCCGCCCGCCAAGACCAAGGCCGGCCGCAACGGCCACGCGCCGGCCGACAAGCCAGGTAAGAAAGCCGCTGGGGGTAAGAATGGCCCGGCCCCCAAATCGCCCGAGAAGGCCGGCCGCAAGAAGGGCAAGCCGGGCGGGCGCAAGCAGCTCGGCTTCAACCTGAAGTAGCGGGCTGAAGCGCTGACGATTGCAACCGAGACCGGGCCGACGCCATGTGCGTTGGCCCGGTCTGCGTTTAAGGGGCCGGCTGGCCCTCGCCCAGCGCCTTGAGCCGCGCCAGGCGGGCGGGCTCACCTTCCACCAGCCACTGATCTTGCGCCAACGCGGCATGGGCCTGGGCGAAGTAGGGCCGGGCCTCGTCGGGGCGGCCGAGGGTAAACAAGCACTCGGCCAGTTCCTCCAAAACGAAGCCATCTTGGCTGCCGGCGGCGGTGTGCTCGGCATGCAGGGCTTGCTGGCGGGCCAGCGCCTCCTCGGTGCGGCCGAGCGAGCGCAGGCAGCGCGCCACGCACCAGCGGGCGATGAGCAGTTGCTCGGGCTGATTTTGAGCGGCGCGAAAGTGCACGGCCTTTTTAAATAGGTCGAGGGCGCGGGCGTAGTCGCCCTGATCGTGGAAGGTCCAGCCGAGGTTGTTGTAGAGCGAGCCGGCCCAGTTGCGGGCGCGCGGCTGGCTGGACAACTCGGCCAGGGTGAGGGCGCGCAAATTCCACTCAATGGCCTGCTCCGGCGGCTCGCAGAGGCCGAGCATGTGGGCGGCATCGACGGCGTAGAAGTCTTGGCCGGAGGTGGAGGCCAGCTCCCAGGCGGCGCGGAAGAGCGGCGCGGCCTGGTCGATCTCGCGCGCCGAGTTGTAGACCCGGCCGCGCTCCAGCAGGTAGCGCGTGCGCACGTAGCCCATGCCGTCGGTCAGCAGGGTTTGGGCCTCGTCGAGCGTGGCGTGCGCGGCCTCGAACTGGCGCTGCAAGCCCTGGGCGCGGGCGATTTGGGTGAGCAGCTCGACGTGCGCGGCGCTGCCGGGCGCGGCGGCGGGCAGTTGGTCGCGGAAGCGCTGCTCGCTCGCGGCGGGCTGGCTATAGTCCCACAGTTGATCCAGGTCGGGCAGGTCAGTCGTCATCGGCAGCATCTCCCACGGGGCTAGCGGGTAAGGTGGCGCGGCGCTGGCGCACGCGGGCCAGCGCGCCTTGGGTCACGGCGTCGGGGCGGCCGAGGGTGAGGGCCTCTTCGATCAGGGCCAGCTTGTGCGGGTCGCGCTCGCGCTCGGCCTGCTCGGCCAGCACGGCCAGCCAGGGCGGGGCGGGCGTGGCGACCAGGCGCGTAACCAGGTAATGATAGACGGCGTAGAGCTTAGTGGCGGCCATCCAGGTGCGCACGAAGGTGGTGTCGGTGTGTTCCAAGAGCAGGTCGAACAGGCCCACCAGCACCACCTCGTCGCGCGTGGGGCCGTGGCGCTCGACCAGCCCCGGCACGAGCGAGGGCGGCAGGCCGGCCAGGCTGCGCAGGCACTCGGAGAGCACATCGGACTGGGGCTGGGGCTGATGCAGGGCGTAGTAGTAGAGCGGGTCGTAGTGCTCGATGGCGGCCAGCACATGCACGGCGGTGAGCGCCGGCTCGCCAGACAGCCGCGAGTTGAACTGATCGGCCAGCAGGCGCACGGCGTGAAAGCCGGCCAGGCGGCTGTCGAGCTCGTTCATGACGACCAGCGCGGTGGAGCGCAGCAGGCCGGCCTCCTCGGAGCGGGTGGGCGGCAGGAACTCGTAAGTGGTGACGGCGCGCTCCAGCCAGGGCAGGTCGGCGGGCTGGGCCAGCGGGCGCAGGGCCTGGAGGATGGCGGCGCGCAGGTAGGTGCCGGCGTCGCGCTTGATGCCATCGGCGGCCAGGGTGTCGAAGCGGGCGCGCAGCACGGGGCGGGCGTCGAGCGTGGGGCGCTGCTTGAGCACTTCCAGCGCGGCGCGGACGGCGCGCGGGTCCTTATCGCGGGCGACGAGGTCGAGCGCGAGGGCGGTTTGGGCGCGGCCCTCGACGGTTTGCAGGGCGGCGACGCCGGCGCTGGCGGTCAGGCGGGGGGGCATGGCGGCGGGCGCTTACTTCCAGGGCGCGAGGCCCATGAGCAGGACCAGGCGCACCGCGCCGTTATTTGTGACGCCGTGTTCGACGCCGCCGGGCGCCCAGATCACGCTGCCGGGGCCGGCGGCCTGCGCCTCCGCGCCGATGGTGAACGCGCCCTCGCCTTCGATGATGAAGTAGAACTTGTC
>JAYUUW010000790.1:0-1626 GCA_043754665.1 Anaerolineales bacterium
CTATCCGCCCTCGCTCGGCGGCGCGCAACTGCTCATGCACCAGTTGGCGCGCGGGCTGGGCGCGCGCCATGCCGTGCAGGTGGTCACCCAATGGGACACCCACCGCACCGATTGGCTCCGGGGCACCACGCTCGACGCCCCGGCTGAGGCCAAGGACTACGTGGTCGATGGCGTCCGCGTTCACCGGCTGACGCTCGCGCCCGCCGTTCGCCGCCGCCTGCGGCCGTGGGTGTGGGCCTACTATGCGCTGCAAGGCCCGGCCCTGCGCCGCATTGCCGCCGCGCTGGGCGAAACAGTCGCGCCCTACGCGGCCAACGCCGACCTGATTCACAATTGCCGCATCGGCCGCGAAGGCTTGAGCTACGCCTCCTACCACCTGGCCCGCGCCCGCGATATTCCGTTCGTGCTCACGCCGGTGCACCATCCGCGCTGGGGCGGGTGGCTGCATCGCTACTACCAGCGCCTCTATCGCCAGGCCGATGCCGTAATCGCGCTGACTGACGCCGAACGCCAAATTCTCGTCGGTCTAGGCGTCGCGCCGCAGCGTATTTTTGTCACCGGCATGGGCCCGGTGGTGGCCGACAGCGCCGACGGCGAGCGCTTTCGCCAGGCGCATGACCTGGGGGCCGACCCAGTGGTGCTGTTCCTCGGCCAGAAGTATGCCTACAAGGGCCTCGCGCCGCTGCTGGCCGCCGCCCCGGCCGTGTGGCAGCGCCTGCCCGAAACGCGCTTTGTCTTTGTCGGGCCGCGCACCGCCTACTCCCGGCGGCTGTTCGCCGAGGTTACCGACCCGCGCCTGCTTGAACTGGATGCCGTGGACCTGCAGACCAAGACCGACGCGCTAGCGGCCTGCACGCTGCTGTGCGTGCCCTCGACCCAGGAAAGTTTTGGCGGAGTCTACACCGAAGCCTGGAGCCAGGGCAAAGCCGTCATTGCCGCCGACATCCCCGCCGTGCGGCAGGTGGTCGCCGATGGGGTGGATGGCCTGCTCGTGCAGCCGGAGGCCGCCGACCTGGCCGACAAGTTGAGCGCGCTGCTGCTGCATCCCGCGCGCAGCGCCGCGCTGGGAGCGGCGGGCCGGCAAAAAGTGCTCGACCGCTACACCTGGCCGCGCCTGGCCGAACTGACCGAGGCCGCCTATGCGCAGGTATTGAAAGGCGGGCTGGCGTGACGGCCCCGCGCGTCTCGCTCTTGGGCGTGCGTGTCACTGCGTTTGACTTGCCCACGGCCGTCGCTGAAATGCAGTCGGCCATCGCCGCCGGCCGGCGCGCTTATGTGTGTACCTGTCCGGTCTACACGCTCATGCAGGGCCACGAGCGGCCGGAGGTGCGGGCGGCACTCAACGGGGCGGGCTGGGTCACGCCCGACGGCATGCCCGTGGTCTGGGCGCTGCGCCGGCGCGGGGCCACCGGTGTGGGCCGCGTCTACGGGCCGGACCTGATGCTGGCACTGAGCGCGGTCGCGGCCCAACTGGGGCAGGCGCAATTCTACTTAGGGGGTGAGCCGGGCGTGGCCGACGCGCTGGCGCAGAACCTTCAGCAGCGCTTTCCGGGGCTGCCGGTCGCCGGCACTTACTCGCCGCCGTTTCGAGCGTCCACGCCGGCCGAGGATGATGCGCTGGTTGAG
>JAYUUW010000791.1:0-1522 GCA_043754665.1 Anaerolineales bacterium
CAGGCCGATAAAGATCATCCACCAGCCGCCTTCCCACAGCGACCAGCCTGCGAGGAGGTAGCCATAGACCGTGGCGAGAATGCCCAACGCCGCGCCGCCCAGCGCCAGCCCGCCCAGACGCGTAGGCGGGCGGACGGCGGCCAGCCCGATTACGGCCACGGCCAATAACGGCGCGGCTACGGCCAAGGGCCAATAGAGCAAGTCGCGGTAGTCGTCAACCACCACCTGCATGGCCCAGGCGTACAGCGCGGCCCACAGCGCCCCGCCGAGCAGGCCGGCCACCGCGCCCACCCGCACCAGCGCCGGACGGCGGGCCGGGCGCGTGAGGCCCAGCGCCGCGCCGAGCGGCAGCGCCGCTATGAGGGCGAGCACCAGCCAGCCCACGGCCGCCGGCGGGTTCAGGTCGGGGATGGGCGGCGGCGTATGGGCCACGTAGCCGGGGCAGAGTTCCAGGCTGCCCGAATAGCAGAACTCAAAGCGCCCGCCCACCATGGTCGCCAGCACGCTCAGGATTTTGAGGTCGGCCGCCGGCACCGTGAGCGGGTCGCGCGAGACCACAATCAGGTCGGCATACTTGCCGGGTTCCAGGCTACCCACTTCGGTTTCGCGGAACAGGGCGTAGGCCGACTGAATCGTCATGATCGACAAGGCTTCGGAGACGGTGAGCGTGTCGTCTTGCAGCCAGTCGCCCGCCGCGCAGGTGTAGTAGCTCTGAACGTCGGTGCGTGTAACGAAGCCGTAGAGGTGGACGAAGGGATTGATCGAGAGAAACGGATAGTCGCTGTGCCAGGCAATGTTCAGATCCGGGTTGGCGGCGCGCAGCTCGCGCCAGGGCCATTCCCAGGCGTGGTAGGGTTCGGGCACCGGCGGGCCAAAGGGCGTGCAGGCCGGGTACTCGCCGTTGAGCACCGGCACGATGCCCAACTCGCCGAAGCGCGTCACTTGCTCCGGCCGCAGCACGCTCACGTGCTCCATACGGTGCCGATAAATGTTCGGCCCGCCGGCCAGCGCCGCGGCGATAGCCGTTTGGGCCTGCTCTACGGCGCGGTCGCCGATGGCGTGGATCGCCAACTGGTAGCCGCCGGCCTGCGCCTCGGCCACCATCTGGTTCAATTGGTCTTGGGTCAGCCACAAATCGCCCTGCCCCTGGCCGGGCTCCAGCTCAAAGCTGAGGGCCACACCGCCGCACGAGCCGCCGTCGGTGAAGAGCTTGACGCCGCCAATGCGCAGCCTCTCGCCGGGCACGCGCGTCGGCGGGAAGGCTTGGTACCAGTCGCCCAGTTGCCGGCCGCAGGGGTCAGTGGCCACGAGATACAGGCTGGTGCGCACGCGCAGGGCGCCGCGCGCGTCGAAGGCCTGCATTTCAAGCAGGAACGGCCGGTCGACATACAGGTCGCCGAGCGTGGTAATGCCGTAGCGCAGCGCGAAGGCCTGGGCCTGGTCGAGGCTGCGCCCCATTGAGCGGGCGTCGTTGAACACATGGGTGTGCGCGTCGACAAAGCCCGGCATGAGCGTGCGGCCG
>JAYUUW010000792.1:0-4171 GCA_043754665.1 Anaerolineales bacterium
CCCAAGCCCGAGCCGGCCGCTCCTGCCGCCGCGCCCCAGCCCGCGTCGGCCCCCGGCGCGCGCGGCCAGGCCGTCACCCCTACCTCGTCCCTCACCGCCGGCATCCACGCCTGGCGCGACCACCTCCAGCGCGAGCGCACCCCCGACAACACCGTCAAAGCCTTCACCGGCGACCTGCTCCTGGCCGCCCAGTTCCTCGGCGCCTTCAAGAGCCTCAACCAGCTTGGCACCCGCGACCTCGATCAGTGGCTGAACTGGCAGCGCACCACCCAAAAAGTCAGCCCCAAAACCTACTCGCGCCGCATCACCTCCCTCAAATCGTTCTTCCGTTGGCTGCACCAGAGCGGCGCGCTCGGCAGCGACCCGGCCGCCGCCCTCATCCAGCAGACCGTCCTCAGCCCCCTGCCCGAAGTCCTGGCCCCGGCCGAGGTCGAGGCCGCGCTGGCCGCCGCCGACGCCCTGCGCCGCCAAGAGAAGCCCGACCCGCGCCCCTACGTGCTCTTTCGGCTGCTGATAGACACCGGCCTCAAAAAGGGCGAAGTCCTCAAGCTCGTGCCCAACCACGTGGACCTGGGCAACCCGGCCGAGCCGCTGCTGTGGGTGCGCTACCCCGACCCGCGCCACCGCTACAAAGAGCGCAAGCTCGCCCTCCAGCCCGGCTGGGTGGCCGCGTACCAGCAATACCTGGCCCAATACACGCCGGAAGAAAAGCTCTTCCCCTGGTCGCCGCGCCGCCTCGAATACCTGCTGCACGACCTCAGCGACGCCGCCGGCCTGACCAAGCGCATCTCCTTCGACATGTGCCGCTGGACCTGCGCCGTCCGCGACACCCGCGCCGGCATGGACGAAACCCACCTGCGCCAAAAACTCGGCCTCTCCAAAATCCAGTGGCGCGAAATCGGCATGAAGCTCACCAAACTCACTACACAGCATGGACTTCACCAATAAACCACGTTCTCCCCTACCCAATTCGTGCAATTCGCGCGAAGCGATTCGTGGCAAATGCCTTTTCCCCCCGCCCTATTTGAATGCCACCGCGTACCGCGCCGCCACCTCCCGGTCAAAATCCGCCGCAAACACCAGGAACTTCGCCACCGCCTGCCGCCCCTCCACCGTCAAATGCGCGCCGCCGCCCCCCACCCCGCCCACCGCCGTCTCCACCAGCTTCAGGCCCAGGCCCTGCTCCATCTCCTGCAGCTTCTCCCACGCCCGCCGATACGGCACCTTCAACTGCTCCGCCGCGGCGCTGATCGAGCCGGTCGCCTCAATCGCCTCCAGCAGTTGCACCCGCCAGGCGCTCAGCACCACCACCCCCGCCTGCTCGATCCACAAATTGAACTTCGGTTCCATACGTCCTCCCGCCTAACCGGCGCTCGGCCCCTCAAACACAAACCGCAGCCGCACCCGCTCCGTCGTTTCGGGCCGCACCCGAAAGCGCTCATCCAGCCGCAGCCCGGCCACCCACACCACCGCCTCGCCGCACACCACCACCGGCCAGCGGTCCCGCGCCGCCGCCGCGATCTTCGCATTGACCATGAAATCCGTCACCTTCATATGCTGCCCACCCATGCCCAGCGGCTGGAACTTCTCCCCCCGCCGCCGCGCCCGCACCACCAGCGGAGCCGTCAGCGCCTCCGCCGCCACCCGCGCCTGCCACGGATCCTCGCCGCCGTCGTCTGCCGCCGCCTCCGCCACCAGCCGCCAACCGGCCGGCAAGCGCCCCCCTGCCTCCAGCAGCAGCGGATACTCCGGCCCCGGCCGCTCACCGGCAGAGAGCACCAGCCGCTCGGCCTCCACCGCCAGTGTCAGCCCCCGCGCCACCTCGCAGCGCCGCCCGGGCTCCGCCCGGCTGGCAACGCGCGCCGCCTCCAGCGGGCCAAAGTCCAGGTCCCGGGCGTCCCCCAACAATTGCGCCGCCCCGCGCCGCAGCAGCGCCCGCTGCTCAGCCGCGCCCAGCCCGCGCCACGCCGCCCGGTCGAACACCACCAGCCCGGGCCGCTGCTCCGCCGCCCGCGCCACCTGCGGCCACAGCCCATCCACGTAGCGCTCGGCCAATTCAAACTCGCCGGCCAGCACCTCGGCCGTGCGGGCCAGCGTCGCCTTCAAGTTAGCGTTTTCGCGCTCCAAAGCCGGCAAGACCACATGCCGCAAACGATTGCGGGCATAGGTCACATCGTCGTTGCTCGGGTCGTGGCGCGGCTGCAAGCCGTGCTCAGCGCAGTAGTCGACCACCGCCTGTCGCGTAGTCGCCAGCAGCGGCCGGATGAGAGTCAGTGGCAAGCCGTCCGCCAGCCGCCCTTCTCCTTCCACGGCATCCCCTGGTACCATGCCCGCCAGTGTTGGCCTGGGCCGTTCGTCCAGCACCGTGCGAGCCAGCACTTCAAGCCCGGAACGGGCCAGATCGTTAAGCTCGGAACGAGCCAGCATGCCGCGCAGCCCGGCCAGCCCGCTGCCGCGCAAGAAGTGCATCAGCACCGTCTCGGCCTGGTCGTCGGCCGTGTGGGCCACGGCCACATACGCGGCCCCGGCCTGCCGCGCCGCCCGCGCCAGAAAGGCATAGCGCAGCGCCCGCGCCGCCGCCTCCACCGAGAGCTTGTGCTCGGCGGCATAGGCCCGTGTGTCGGCCGTTTCGGTGTAGAACTGCCGGCCCCGCGCCTCGGCTTCGGCCCGCACAAACGCCGCTTCTGCCGCCGCTTCTGGCCGCAGCCCGTGGTCGAAGGTGGCCACCGCCAGATTAAAACCGCGCGCCGTCGCCAGCGCGTGCAGCGCGTCCAGCAGGCACAGGCTGTCTGGCCCGCCCGAGACGCCCACCAGCACCGCCCGGCCCGCCGCCAGCAGATCGTGCCGTTGACCGTATTTCCAGAGTGTTTCGCGCAGGCCCATCGTTGCCATTTCTCGCGGATTATAGCATTGGGCCTGTTTAGCCAATCAGCCGCCCGTCAAGAAATCAGCTTTACATAACCATCCGCGCACCCTTTCTAGTACGGATGGTATAATCGAACGCTAATAGAAGTGGAGGAACGGCTTTGGCCTTCAACCCCCTGATAAATAACCCAATTACCAAATGGTTCTTGGGTCTGTTCTCGCTGGACATCGGCATTGACCTGGGCACCGCCAACACCCTGGTCAATGTCCGCAATAAGGGCATCGTCATTAACGAGCCTTCTTGGGTCGCGATTGATAAGAAGACCAAACGCCCCGTCGCCATCGGCGCCGAGGCCAAGGAAATTGCCGGCCGCACCCCGGCCAACATCACCGCCATCCGCCCGCTGCGCGACGGCGTGATCTCGGAGTTCGAAATCACCGAGGCCATGCTGGAGTACTTCATCGCTAAGGCGCATGAGCACAGCTTCGTCCCCATCCCCAGCCCGCGCGTGGTGGTCGGCGTCCCTTCGGGCGTCACCGAAGTCGAAAAACGCGCCGTCTACGATGCCACCATCGCCGCCGGCGCGCGCGAGGCCTTCCTGATCGAGGAGCCGATGGCCGCCGCCCTGGGCGCGGGCCTGCCCGTGGCCGAGCCGCTCGGCTCCATGATCATCGACATCGGCGGCGGCACCACCGAGGTGGCCGTCTTCTCCATGGGCGGCATCGTCCTCTCGCGCTCCCTGCGCGTGGCCGGCGACGAGATGGATCAAGACATCATCCAATACGCCCGCAACAAGTACAACCTGCTCATTGGCGAGCGCATGGCCGAGAAGGTCAAGATTTCCATCGGCTCGGCGCATCCCCTCTGGGAAGAGAAGACCTACACCCTGCGCGGCCGAAATCTAGTTTCGGGCCTGCCCGAGGCCGTCGAAGTCTCGTCCATCGAAATCCGCGAGGCCCTCTCGGCCTCGGTCAACACCATCGTCGCCGCCATCAAAGACGCCATCGACGAGACCCCGCCCGAAATCATCGCCGACCTCATGGAGAGCGGCGTATGCATGGCCGGCGGCGGCGCGCTGCTGCAAGGCCTGTGCGAGCGCCTGCAAGAAGAGCTTAGAATCCGCGTGTGGGTCGCCGAAGACCCCATGACCTGCGTGGCCCGCGGCGCCGGCCGCGTACTCGAAGACTACGACAACCTGCGCAAGCTCCTGGTCGGCCTGGAACGAGGCAGCACTGCCCGCTAGGCCATGAGCCGGCTGCAAACCCGCACCCTCATCGTCGCCGTCCTGCTGCTCGCCAGCCTGGG
>JAYUUW010000793.1:0-1600 GCA_043754665.1 Anaerolineales bacterium
GGTCCGCCGCGCGCAGGGGCAGGGGGCTAGGCGAGGGACACCATGACACCGACTCCGTCACCCGACGACAACCAGCAGCGCAACCGCGACAACTGGGCCGCGCCCATTAACCGCATCAAGGTCTCCGAGGTGCCCACCGGCGCCACCAACCTTAACGTCGACGGCCGCGAGGTCGTCAGCCCCATGCAGGGCTTTGGCCCGCTGTGGCAAAAGACCTATCGCGCCCGCCTTACCGGCGTGGCCGTCACCCCGGTCGAGGTCATGCGCGTCTGGAAGGAGAACTTCCCTAAGTTCCAGCCGCCCGAGAACCGCTTCTACCCGCCGATGGTGGGCGTGAAGCCGGGCGAGGTACTGTTCATCAGCGCCACCGTGCCGGCTTTCCCCGGCGTCAAAATCCCGGTCTCGGCCGGCGTCATGGTGCTCTACGCCGACGACGAGATGTTCACCGTGATGACGCCCGCCGGCTTCCCCGAGGCCGGCTGGAATTCCTTCAGCGCCTATGACGACGACGGCACCACGGTCGTCCAGGTGCAGTCGATGGCGCGCACCAACGACCCGATCTACGAGTTTGGCTTCCGCTTCATGGGTGGCGCCAAGCAGCAGCACAAAATTTGGGCCTACGTGGTCACCCAGGTGGCCGCGCACTTCGGTGTCACCGCCGAAGTCTCCACCAAGCTCGAATGTCTCGACCCCGCCTTGCAGTGGAAGCAGAGCAAGAACGTCTGGCACAACGCCATTATCCGCACCACCTTTTACACCATGGGCGCGCCGTTCCGCTGGGTGGCGGCCCGCTTCAAGCGCTCGGCCTAGGCGCTTAAATGCCCAAGGCTTACGATGCCGTGGTGGTGGGGGCCGGCCCCAACGGGCTGGCCGCCGCCATCACCCTGGCGCAGGCCGGCCGCTCGGTGCTGGTGCGCGAGGCGCATAGCACTGTCGGCGGCGGCGCGCGCTCGGCCGCGCTGACCCTGCCCGGCTTCGTCCACGACATCTGCTCCGCGATTCACCCGCTCTCGCTCATCTCGCCGTTCCTCCGCTCGCTCGACCTGGCCCAGTACGGCCTGCAATGGATCCAGCCGCCCGCCGCCCTGGCCCACCCGCTCGACGACGGCCCGGCCGTCATTGTCGAGCGCTCAGTGGAAGCCACCGCCGCCACGCTCGGGCCAGACGCCGCCGCCTACCGCCGGTTGATGCAGCCGTTCGTCAACCACTGGGAGGCGATGTCGCACGACCTGCTCGGCCCGCTGCCGCTGCCCCCGCGCCACCCCATTCTCATGTCGCTGTTCGGCCTGGGCGCACTCTGGCCCGCCGAGTTGCTGGCCCACACGAACTTTCGGGGCCAGCGCGCTCCGGCCCTGTTCGCCGGCAGTTCGGCCCACTCCATGCTGCCGCTCAACGCGCCGCTTACTGCCGCCTTTGGCCTGCTCATCGGCGGCAGCGGGCACGCCGTGGGCTGGCCCGTCGCGCGCGGCGGCTCGCAGGCCATTGCTGACGCCCTGGCCGCCTGTCTGCGCGCGCTCGGCGGCGAGATTGAGACTGACGCGCCGGTCACCCACCTCGACGAGCTGCCGCCGGCCCGGCATGTGCTGTTCGACCTCACGCC
>JAYUUW010000794.1:0-1708 GCA_043754665.1 Anaerolineales bacterium
TGCGCTTCCCGCTCACGCCGCTGTTCGTGGCGCCCCTGCTGTGGTTCTTGCTGCGCGGGCTGCGGCGCAACAGCCGCAACGATTTTCTGCTGGCCGGGCTGACGCTGGGGCTGGGCCTCTATGGCTACAGCACCATCCGGCTGGCCCCGCTGGTGGTGGTCGTGGCCGTGGCGCTCTACCTGCTGTGGATGCCGCCGGGGCACTCGCGCCGCCAGTTGCTGGCGAACAGCATCCTGCTGGCGGCCACGGCCTTTGTGGTCTTCCTGCCGCTCTATCGCTACGCCGTCTCGCCCGACAACATCTTCTGGTACCGCTCGTTCTCGCGCCTGACTGGTGAAGAGCAGGCCATCAACGGCTCGATCATCCAAATTTTCCTCCAGAACAACTGGAACGCTCTGCGCATGTTCAACTGGCTGAGCGACCAGGTGTGGGTCAACACGCTGCCGGGCAAGCCCTCGCTCGATTTCATCAGCGGGGCGCTGTTCCTGTTCGGCGTGGCCTTCACGGCGGCGCGGGCCATTCTGCGGCGCGACCGGGTGGCGGCGCTGCTGCTGCTGGCGGTGCCGGTGCTGTTACTGCCCTCGACCCTGAGCGTGGCCTTCCCCAACGAGAACCCCTCCGTGGTGCGCGCGGGCGGCGCGATCCCGGTGATCTTTGTGCTCACGGCCTACCCGCTGTGGATCATGTGGAACCGGCTGCGCGCGGTCTGGCCCGGCCGGCGCGGGCAGTGGGCCGGGCGGCTCATGCTGGGCACGGTGGCGGCCGGCATCTTGCTCACCAACAGCGATATGTATTTCCGCCAGTACCCGCAGCAGTATGTGGGCGGGTCCGAGAACGCCTCGGAAATCGGTGAGGTGGTGCACGACTTTGCCAACTCCCTCGGCGCGTACGACCGCGCCTGGATGTGCCTGCACGCCTACTGGGCCGACACGCGCGCGGTGGGCATTTACGCCGGCCAGGTGGGCTGGGAGCAGGTGCTGCCGCCCGACCAGCTTACGCAGCTCGCCGGCGACCCGCGCCCGCTGCTGATTGTGATGCACCCGCAGGGCGCGGACTGCATCAGCGCGGCCCGCGCGCTCTTCCCGACCGGCACGCTCACCCGCTACCCGTCGGCGCGCGGCCCGAACCGGGACTTCCTGCTGTTCTTTGTGCCCGGCACTGCCGACCTGGATGAGAGCACGCTGCCCGCGCCGTAGCGTGGAAGAGAAAAAACCAAGAACTGCTGTGCCAAGTACTAAGTGTAATTACACAAGTCTTGTTGGATGCTGCCCAATCTGTCAGGCACCCCCTTTCCGCTCCGGGAAGGGGGCCGGGGGGTTAGGTTCTCCCAACCCATCCACCAAAAACTATTTGATTACACTTAGGGCCAGGCCCCGCAGCCCGCATGATTGATGACGTGGATGGCAATGGCTGACTCTGAACACGCGGACGACGACAACTTTAACCCGCCGCCGAGCGACGCACTGGCCCCGGCGACCGAACCGCTGCCCACGGCACCCGTTGCGGTTGCCGAATCCGTGCCGGCCGCCTCGCCTTTGCGCGTCTCGCTGGCAGCGCGGCGGCGCTTGTCGCCCTGGGGCCTCGCGCTCGATGTCGCGCTGCTGGCGCTCATCGTCCTCGGCGTGACCTTCCGCTTTAGCTGGCGCAACTGGAACGACGGCGCGGCCCTCCACCCGGACGAGTACGGCCTGACCAACACGCTCACGCA
>JAYUUW010000795.1:0-3559 GCA_043754665.1 Anaerolineales bacterium
ATGCCGAGCGGGAAGAGCGCCGTGCCCACCAGCGCGCCCAGCATGCGCCCGGCCGAGTGCAGCGCGGCGTTGAGGCTCATCACCCGGAAGCGCGCGCCCGGCACCAACTCGGTGAGCAGCGGCAGCGAGCCGACCAGCGTGAACTCGAACGCCAGGAAGATGAAGAACAGGCCGCCCAGGGCCAGGCTGAGCTGGCCGCCGGTGAAGGGGATGAGGGCGTACGCCGCAGCGCTGACCAGCAGGCCCACGGCCACCGCGCGGCGCTTGCCCAGCCGGTCGACCAGCGTCATGACCAGCACCTCGCCGATTAGCTCCGCGCCGCCGATGACCCCCGCCGTGAGGCCCAGCGCCGCCACCGAGAGGCCGAAGGACTGCTCCAGCCAGCGGGCGTAGACCACATTGAAGATCTCATTCGCGCCGCCGGCCAGCAGGCCCAGGCAGCAGGCGGCCAGCACCAAGGGATGCTGGCGGATGAGTTCCAGATAGCCCGGGCCGGGGGTCTGCGCGCCGCCGCGCACCGGCACATCGCGCGGGAGCACGAGCCACAGGGCGGCCCCGACCACCAGGCCCGCGCCGGCCAGCGGCAGAAAGGGCGCGCGCCAGGTGCTGCGGGCGATGAGGAAGCCCACCAGGGGCAGCCCTACCAGCGCCGCGCCCGACCAGCCCAACTCAATGAAGGCGATGATGAGGCCGCGCCGCGCATAGGGCGTGCGGTCGCTCAGGTAGGCCTGGATGGCCGGGTCGAACATGAACTTGCAGGCGGCCACCGCGATGAGGAAGACGGCAAAGGTGACGAGGTTGGGGAACAGGGCCAGCAGCAGCACGCCGGCCACGAACACCGCCAGCCCCAGCAGCGCCGTGAGGCGGCGGCCAATGCGGTCGGGCAGGCCGCCGAAGACCGGCGCACCCAGCCCCAGTGCGCCGCGCAGCGCCACCAACTGCGCCAGCGTGGCCTCGGGCACGCCCAGGCCGCGGCTGAGCGCCGGCAAAAAGGCATAGACCATACGCTGGGCGGTGTTAATGACCACCCGCGCCAGGGTCGCGACGATGACCTGCGTGCGCAGGCGCACCGCCGGGGCAGGCGCGGTCATGCGGGTTGGTCGAGGGTGGCGCTGAGTTCGGCGGCGGCTTGGCGCGCCGCCTGCAAGGCCAGCCCGAGCGGGGCGTCTTGCGCGATCAGCACGGCCAGGGAGGCGTCGGCGGTGGCGTGCAGGATCACCAGCGTGCCGCGCTCACCCGCTACCAAGATGTGCTGAAAGCCGCCCTGGTCGAGCCGAGCCAATGCGCGCTCGGCCTGCCCGGCGAGGACGGCGGCCATGGCGGCCACGTGCTCGCCGCCGGTGGGGGCGTGAATGTCGGCATCCCAGCCGGGCGGGTACGCGGCGATGACCAGGCCGTCGGCGGTGATGAGGGCCGCACCCTTGACGGCGGGCACGGCGCGCTGCAGGGCGGCGAGGCTGCGCAGGAGCAGGTCGGAGCGGTGGACGATGGGCATGGCTTAGGTTGTAGTAGGAATTGGCGAATTGGTCAACTCGGGCGCAGCCGGCGGCGCACTCGGCGCAGCGGCGGGCGGCGCGGGCGGTTCGGGCAGGCGCAAGAGCGCGGCCTCGACCGTGCGGGCCAACTGCGCGCCAGGGTCGGTGGGCAGCGCGGCGGCCAACTGCGGGCTGACGCCGGCCCAATACAGACCGGGACCGGGCAGCGGCACAATCACTTTTGGCAGCGGGCTGCTGGCGATGGGCTCACGGGCGGCGGCGGTCCACGACGCGACGATGAGGCGCGCCCCGCTCAGGGCATCGGGCACCCCAACAGAACTAGGGCTGGCGGGCGCGGCGGCGGCCGGCGCGGCGAACACGGTGCGGTCGGCGGGCAGTTCAGCAACGACGGGCGGCGGCCCGCCCGCATTCGGCTCGGCAGCCAGGGCGGCGGCAGCGGCCGGCGTGAGGCCGACCGGCAGCAGCGTGAGCGTAGGCAGGTCGCGGCGCAGGGCGGCCAGGGCCAGGCGGGCAAAGCGGCCGTCGCCATCATCCACCACAGCGACGGTGACGCCGGCCCAGCGCGCGGTGGCGGCGGCCGTCACCGTGGCCTGTACGGCGGCGCGCTGCTCGGTCTCTACGGCGCGGTCGGCGGCGGCGTGGCGGCCATCTTGCCGCAGCACCCAGGCATGGTAGAGCCACACGGCGGTGAAGATGACGGCGAAGCCCGCCGAGCGCGCCATGTTGGCCAGCACGTTGCCGCCCTCGCCCAGGCGCAGGACGGCGATGAGGAGTTGATAGACCACGGCGATGGCGCTAACCAGCGTGACGATGACGGCCACGAGCGCGAAGCCGTAGAGGTACAGCCGCCGCAGCCACGAGCGGCGTGCCGCCACGCCCGCCGGGCCAGCCGTGCGCGTGGCGGCCTGGGCCGGCCACCAGGCCAGCAGCCAGACGGGCAGGCCGGCCAGCAGCGCGGCCAGGCTGGTCGCCCATTGCCCGCGCACCACCACGTCGGCGCGCAGCCCGGCGGCGAGGACGCTGATGAAGGCGCTGAGCACACCCGCCAGCCCAACCAGAAAGGCGGCCAGGCCAAAGGTCGCCACCAGATACCAATACAGGCGCTGGAGGCCGCCCTGCAGCGATGACTCGGCGGCGCGGGCGATGTCGCCGCGCAGCACGAGCGCGTGGCAGACCCACAGCGCCAGGGCGGCGAGGATGACCGCGACCGACAGGGCCAACTCGCCTTCGGTGGGCAGGCCGAGCAGGCGGCGGAACAGCCCTTGCAGCGTGAGCCCGGCCGTGACGATGGCGGTGTTCACGGCGGCGAAGATGATGACGTAAAGGTAAATCTTGCGCAGGTCAGAGCGGCGCTCATCTGGCAGGCCGGCGGCGAACAGGCGCCCGGCCCACACCCAGTGGTAGAGCCAGACCGGCACGCCGACCAATAGCCAGGCCAACGAGCTTTGCAGCGCCAACTGGCCGCGCAGCCCAGTGAACAGCGCCTCCTGCACGCCGATGAGGCCGAATGTGGCCAGCGTGACGCCTGCGCCGCTGACGACCAACAGATACAGGCGCTGGAGGAAGCGGCCCTCCGACCGGAACGACCCCGGCTCGGCTGAGGCCAAGCCGAGCGCGCGGCCGGTCTGCCGCCACAGCCATTGGTGGTAGGCCCACACCAGCAGCCCCGGCAAGAAGGTCGCGGCGCTGGCGGCATAGTCGTCGGCGCCCTGACGCAGGCCGGTGAACAGCCATTGCCAGCCGGCCACCGCGCCCAGGGCGGCGGCGAGCAGGCCAACGGCGCTGAAGAACACGGCATACAGCCAGCGCAGCGGCCGGAACGCCGGCACCGCCACGCGGCGCACGGCCCACTCATGATAGGCCCACAGCGCCCCGCCCACCGTCAAGATCGCCAGCGCATAGGGCAGGTCGGCCTGGCCCAAGACCACCCGCCTTGATAACCGGGTGAGTAAATCCGTCAGGCTGAAGAGGATCAGGAAGACGCCGGCCGCGCTGAAGCCGGTGGCATACAGCCAGCGCAGGGCGTCACCGGCGGGGGCGGCCAGGCGGCGCGCCCGCGCCCG
>JAYUUW010000796.1:0-1938 GCA_043754665.1 Anaerolineales bacterium
AGCCGCCTGTGGACGCTGGCCGAGGCCGCGCGGGCCCGCCTGGTTGGCAACCGTGTCTAGCCTGCGCCGCCTCGCCGCCACGCAGGCCGACGCCATGCGCGCCACGGCCACACACACCACCGCCGCCGCGCAGGCCTGGCTGGCGGCGGGGCGGGGGGCTCGCGTGCTCAACGTCTTCGACCACGCCTGCAACCTGGTGGATGACGCCGGGCAGGTGCTGGCGCTGGTCAGTGCGGCGCGTGGCCTCACGCCGTTCGGCCTGGTGGTCGCCTCCGCCGCGCCCGAGCCGTTCGCGCTGGTTGAGATCGACAGCCTGGTCAACGTGCGGCCCGGTGTGCTGGGCGTTGGCCCGCTGGCGATCAACTACGCCGACGCCGTCGTATGGAACGCCGCCCCCGACTGGCCCGCCGTGCAAGCCGCCCTGGCCGCCGACCCGGACCGTCTCAAGCAATTGGCCGCCCTGGCCGCCGCCCACGCGCCCGCCGGCTCGTTGTTTGAGCTCTTCGCGCCCTATGACCCCGCCACCTCGGGCCTCGCTTCGGCCCTATTCACGCCCGCCCGCGCCGGCGCGGCGAATCTGGTGGCCGGCCTGACCGTTGGCGACTGGCCGCAAGCCGAACGCGGCGCGCTGCGGCTGGCCGGCCTGGGCGGCGGCCTCACCCCCGCCGGCGATGACTTTACCCTGGGCGTGTTCCTCGCCGCCCACGCGGGCCTGTACGGCCCCCGGGCCCCAGCCCACTGTGCCGCCCTGACCGCCAGCATGGCCGGGCGCACCACCACGCTCTCCGCCGCCTACTTGGGTGCCGCCGCGCGCGGTGAGTGCGCCTCCTACTGGCACGCCGTCCTTGCCGCCCTCAGCCAGCCCGCCGGCCCAACCGATGCCTTAGCCGCCGCCGTGCAAGCGCTCGTCACCGTCGGCCACACCTCCGGCGCCGACGGACTGGCCGGCTTTCTGGCGCATTCCGCCCTATTACCGGCAGGGGGGTCCTAAAAAAGTATCGCGTAACCCTTTGACTTTCGTTAGGGTGCTTGCTACAGCGGTTGCTGAATTGATTTACGCCGATCCGTTGGTAGCGGACGCTGGGCGCAAATTATTGCGCCCCTACGTTAGACTGCGCCGCGACACGCGGTTGGGAGACGGCATACGTCAATTAGGAAAATGCTCTAAACCAACAATTACTGTTCACACTATTCCCACCTGACTAGCGCGAATCCGCACACTGTCAGCACGTTGCACCTTTCCAACTAAACCCGCTACACCTGTGTAATATGATGCACCGGCAATCATATTGCTGCCCATTCACTTAGGCACCCCTCTCCGCCCCGGAGAGGGGCCGGGGTGAGGTCTGACCGCCTCACAGCCCTATCACATAGGCACCCCTTCCCACTTTAGGGGAAGGGGCCGGGGGATGAGGGCGACCAACCCTCCCTCACCTCTACCCATCATGCGCCCATTGCTGCCCTTTCACTAGCCCGGTCCTCCGCCGCGACAGACGCGGCACTTGCGACACTTGCGACACTTTCAGCGTAGCTGACCCCCAGCGCGACACTCGCGACACTTGCAACACTTTCGTCAAACCGCTCCACCCAGCCCTACACTCTTCCAATTCTTGCTCTCTGCCGACTGCCTCCTGCTTACTGCCTTCTGCCCACTCTCACTCCGGAGCTCCCATGAAGACCCTCATAAAGAACGGCACCCTCGTCACCGCGTCCGACACCACCCCCGCCGACCTGCTCATCGTCGATGGCAAGATCGCGCTGCTCGGTCGCAGCCTGCCCGCCGATGGCGCGCAAGTAGTCGATACCGCCCGGCACCAGATATTTGCCGGCGGCGTCGATCACTTGCGCGCCATCGGCGGGCAGGCTGCGGCCGAGCAGCGCGATCTTGCCATCGACCATGAGCAGGTCGGCGGGGGTGGTGTCGGACGCGGTGACGAG
>JAYUUW010000797.1:0-6077 GCA_043754665.1 Anaerolineales bacterium
ATTTGTCATTCCGAACCCGGCCTCAGGTATTTTGGCCTAGCGCTCCCTCTTGGCCGGTGAGGAATCCGCAACTCGGACCTACTCGGCCCAGCGCCCAACTGCACCGCCCCAACATGTTATGAGCAACCCGGCCTCAGGTCGTTGGAACTTCCGCTGCCCTCGGGCCGGTGACGCGCAGCGTCTCAGCCCATAGCGCGAGCACGCTTGGACAGCATCGCCCGCCCGCGCTTTTGTTTCTCAACTAACAGAATTAAGATGCGATTGCCCACCGGCCGCCTCTGCTCGGAGGCGGCCGTTTTTATTTCACGGCTACAATAGGCGGCAACAATGGAACGTCGGCTGCACAACTCCTGGGAACATTTGGCGGGCAACTTTGCCTTCGTCGCCACGGCGCTGGCGGCCTACGCCTCCACGCTGGCGTCGGGCGGCGGGCCGCTGCTGGGGCCGTCTGGGCCGCTGCTGCTGGCGCTGGGCGTGGGCTACCTGGTGGTGGGCCTGGTGGGCCTGAGCCTCGTCCACACCGGCTCGCCGCTGTGGCAGGGGCTGCTGTACTTCGCCCTGCAACTTAGCCTGACCAGCGCCATCCTGTATCTCAGCCGGCTCGATGGCTTCATCAGCCTGCTGCTGCTGCCGCTGGTGAGCAACGCGCTCGAGATGCTGCCCAAGCGTTGGGCCGCGCTGATCTGCGTGCTGCTGGTGGCCGATTTTGGCGCGGTGGGCTACGCCCTGGGCGGCTCGGCCACCGCCCTGGGCGGCAGCTTTGTCATCGCGGCCGGCGTGATCTTTGTGGCGACCTTTACCCAGGTGGCGCTGCGCGAACGCACCACGCGCCAAGAGGGCGAACGCCTGGCCGCCGAACTGGCCGCCGCCAACCAGAAGCTGCGCGTGTATGCCGGGCAGGTGGAAGAACTAGCCACCATTCAAGAGCGCAACCGGCTGGCGCGCGAAATCCACGACACGCTCGGCCACTACCTCACCGTCATCAATGTGCAACTCGAAGCCGCGCAGGCCGTGCTGGAGACCGATCAGCCGCGCGCGCGCGAAGCCATGCGCAAGGCCCAGACCCTCACCCAAGAGGGCCTGGGCGATGTGCGCCGCTCGGTGGCCGCCCTGCGCGCCGCCCCCACCGCCAGCCAACCGCTGCCCCAGGCGCTCGACGCGCTGGCCGAGGCCTGCCGCGCCGCCGGCCTGCTCACGCATATCGAAGTGGTTGGCACGCCCCGCCCGCTCAAGCCGCCAACCGAACTGGCGCTCTACCGCGCCGCCCAAGAAGCGCTGACCAACAGCCGCAAGCACGCCCGGGCCTCGCGCGTGGATGTGCAGCTCGACTACACCGGCGACGCCGCTGACCCTGGGCGCGTGCGCCTGACCGTGCGCGACAACGGCGTGGGCGCGGCGGCCGGCGCGGCCGAGGGCGCAGGCGGCTTCGGCCTGCTGGGCGTGCGCGAACGCTTGCAGCTCATTGGCGGGCAGGTGCGCCTCACCACCGCCCCCGGCGCGGGCTTCCAGCTCGAAGTGGAGGCCCCCGGCTGATGGCCACGCCACCGCGCATCACTGTGCTGCTGGCCGACGACCAGGCGCTGTTCCGCGAGGGGCTGCACACGCTGCTCTCGACCCACGCCGAATTGCAGGTGGTGGGCGAGGCCGCCAACGGCGACGAGGCCGTGCGGCTGGCGGCCGAGCTGCGGCCCAACGTGGTGCTGATGGATGTGCAGATGCCGGTGCTCGACGGCGTAGCGGCCACCCGCCGCCTGCGCGCCGCCCAGCCCGAGTGCCGCGTGATCCTGCTGACCACCTTCGACGACGACGAGTACGTGTTCGAGGGCCTGCGCGCCGGGGCGGCGGGCTATCTGCTCAAAGACGCACCCTCGGCCCGGCTGGTCGAGGCCATTCGCGCAGCGGCGCGCGGCGAGTCGTTCTTGCAGCCTTCGGTGGCGGCCAAGGTGGTGGCTGAGCTTAACCGGCTGGCGGGCCAAGCCCCCGCCGCCCCGGCCCCCAGCGGCCTGGCCGAGCCGCTCAGCGAGCGCGAAGTGGAAATCCTCAAGCTCGTGGCTAGCGGGGCCAGCAACAAAGAGATCGCCGCGCAGCTCTTCCTGGCCGAAGGCACCGTTAAAAACCACGTCACCAACATCCTCGGCAAGCTCGGCGTCACCGGCCGCCTCCACGCCGCCAACCGCGCCCGCGAACTCGGCCTGCTCTAGCCCCCCGCCGCCTCGAGCCACGCCCCCTCGGCTCAAACAGCCCGCCGCCGTCACCCTCGGCCCAGACACCCACCTGCCGTCACCCGCCCGCCGGATTTGTCACACCTGCCCAAACGTTCTTTGTTTGGGTTTCGAACCCGGCCTCAGGTCAGTGGCCCTCACGCTGCCCTTTGGCCGGTGAGAAATCTGCAACGCGGCTTAACCGCTCGCTAGTTCCTTAGCATCACCTCCCCACCCTCTCTCACGAGCCGCCTTCTCAGCCCATGGCCCCGCCGCGCCTCCCTCCGTCACCCGGCTCACGTCACCACCGCTTCGTGTCAATTCGTCGGGAGCGGCGCATTGTGCCCCGTGCTTTGTCCCACGGTCTCAAACCGCCCCACGTGCTCCCCAAACGTCACCCCCTCCCCCTTCGTGTAAATTCGTGGCCCCAGCCCTGCGCCGGCAAACTGTGCCCGCCCCGGTCACATGACCCCCTTGTGACCTCCGGCACATGCCCCGCCGCCGGCCTCGCCGTATAGTGGTCTCCATACGCGCCGCTTCGCGCGCCGGAGGCTACCCATGTCCGACTTCATCCTCACCGCCGACCACCTGCACAAAACCTTCGCCGACCACACCGCCGTCAAAGACCTCAGCTTTGGCCTGCAGCGCGGCGAAATCTTCAGCCTGCTCGGCCCCAACGGCGCGGGCAAATCCACCACCATCAACATGCTCTCGTGCCTGCTGGCCCCCACCAGCGGCGACGCCCTCATCGGCGGCCACTCGGTGCGGCGCGCGGCCCCGGCCGTCAAGCGCCTCATCGGCGTCGTCCCGCAGGATATCGCCCTCTACCTGCCGCTCTCGGCCCGCGAGAACCTCCTGTTCTGGGGCCAAATGTACGGCCTGGGCGGGGCCGCCCTCAGCCGCCGGGTAGACGAGGTGCTCGACCTCGTCGGCCTGCGCGACCGCGCCAAAGACCGCGTCGGCACCTTCTCGGGCGGCATGCAGCGCCGCATCAACATCGCCGCCGGGTTATTACACAAGCCGCAGCTCGTCTTCATGGATGAGCCCACCGTGGGCATCGACCCGCAGAGCCGCCGCAACATCCTCGACATGGTCAAGCAGCTCAACGCGCAGGGCATGACCGTGCTCTACACCACGCACTACATGGAAGAAGCCCAAGAGTTGAGCCACCGCATCGGCATCATCGACCACGGCCAGCTCATTGCGCTGGGCACGCTGGCCGAGCTGACCCGCATGGTCGGCGAGGAAGATGTGGTCGAGCTGAGCCTGGCCGCCGAGCAAGACCCGCCCGGCCTGCTGGCCGCCCTCAGCGCCGTCGACGGCGTGCGCACCGCCACCCGCGAAAACGGCCTGGTGCGCCTGCTGGCGCGCGACGGCAACGCCGCCCTGCCCGCCCTCATCACCGCCGCCAACTCGCAGCACGCCCACGTCACCAACGTCAGCGTGCGCGCCCCCAACCTCGAAGCGGTGTTCCTGCACCTGACCGGCCGCGCCCTGCGCGACTAGGAGCCCACCGTGAATAAAATTCTCGCCATTGGCTGGAAAGACCTGCGCCTGGTGCTGCGCGACCGCGCCGCCCTGGTGCTCATGCTGCTGGCCCCCTTCGCGCTCACGCTGGCGCTGGGCTTCGTCACCGGGCGCTTCTCCGGCCCCAACCCGAACGCCGGGCTCAGCGACGTTCCCGTAGTGCTGGTGAACGAGGATGACGGCCCACTGGGTCAGGCGCTGGTCGACGTGTTCACCAGCCCCGACCTGGCCGGCCTGCTGGCCCCCAGCGCCGCGCTCGATGCGGCGGCGGCCCGCGCCGCCGTGCAGGCCGATGAGGTCGCGGCGGCCGTCATCATCCCGGCCGGCTTCAGCGCCGGCGTACTCCCCAACCCGGCCACCGGCACGAGCCCGGCCACCGGCGCCATTGAGGTCTACACCAGTCCCAGCCGGCCGGTCAGCGCCGGCCTGGTGCAGACCATCGTGAAGCGCTTTCTGGCCCAGGTGGAAAGCGGGCGGGTGGGCTCCGAAGTCACCCTGGCCCAACTGCTGGCCACCGGCCGCCTCGCGCCCGCCGACGCCGCCGCCACCGGAGCCGAGATCGCCCAGCGCTTGCTCACTGGCCCGAATAGCGCGGGCTTGATAACGCTCAACAGCGCCACGGCCGGCAGCGGCCAGGGCGTGCCGGTCGACATTCTGGCCGCCTTCGCCCCCGGCATGGCCATGTTCTTCCTCATGTACACCGTGGCCTACGGCGGGCGCAGCCTGCTGGCCGAGCGGCGCGCCGGCACCCTGCCGCGCCTGCTCAGCACGCCCACCAGCGAAGTGCAGGTGCTGGGCGGCAAGGTCTTCGGCATCTTCCTCACCGGCGCGGCCCAAGTGGGCGTGCTGGTGGTCGCTAGCAGCCTGCTGTTCGGCCTGCGCTGGGGCGACCCGCTGGCCGTGGCCGCGCTCATTGTGGCCGTGGCCGCCGCCGCCACCGGCTGGGGCCTGCTGCTGGCCGCCTTCGCCCGCTCGCCCGAGCAGGTGGGCAGCCTGGGCACCGCGCTCATGCTGCTGTTCGGCGTGCTCAGCGGCACCTTCATCCCGGCCGGCGCGTTTCCCGCCTGGCTGACCGCGCTGGGCAAGGTTACCCCCAACGCCTGGGGCCTGGAGGGCTTCGCGGCCCTGGCGCGCGGCGCCACCCTCAGCGGCGTGGCCCTGCCTCTGGCGGCGCTGGCGGCCATGGCGATCGGGCTGTTCGGCGCGGCGGCGCTGGTGTTCCGCCGCACCAGCCTCAACCGGGCGGCCTAAGCCGCGACAAGGACGCACACCATGCGTAAAATTTTCGCCATTGCCTTCAAAGACGCGCTGGTGCGCTTCGCCAGCCGCTCCGAAATCCTGTTCTTCCTGGTGCTGCCCCTCACCTTCACCGTGCTCATCGGCGGGGCCACTGGCGGCAGCGGCGACAACCGCCTGCCGGTGCTGCTGGTGGATGACGACCAGGGCGCGCTGGCGGCCGAGCTGACCACCGCGCTGGCCGCCTCCGACGCGGTGCGACTCGTGCCGCAGACGCGGATCGCCGCCGAGCAGTCCTTCACGGGCGACGACTACTCGGCGCTGGTCACCATCCCCGCCGGGTTCACCGCCGCGCTGCAAGCCGGGCAGCCGGCCGCGCTGGATGTACGCACCCTGCCCGACAGCCTCGACGCGCTGGCCGCCGAGCAGGCCATCCGCGCCGCCGCCGACCAGATCGGGCAGGCGCTGCAAGTAGCCGCCGGCAGCGTGGCCGAGGCCGAGCGCGCCCAGCCCTTCGCCAGTGATGCCGACCGCGCCGCCTACTTTGCCGCCGCGCTGGCCCAGGCCCAAGCCGCCTTCGCCGCCGCGCCCAGCCGCCTGACCGTCACCCAAGCCACGCAGCTCGATGACGGCCGCTTCACCGCCCAGGACGCGCGCGGCCAGGCCTCGGCCGGGCAGCTCATCACCTGGGTGCTGATCCCGCTGCTGGGCACCTCGGCGCTGTTCGCCTACGAACGCGAACGCGGCACGCTGCGCCGCCTGATCACCACGCCCACCAGCCGCGCCACCTACCTGCTGGGCGTCATCGGCGGGCAGTTCACGCTGGCCTTCCTGCAAATGCTGCTGCTGGTCATCTTCGGAAGTTTAGTCATGCAGGTCAACTGGGGCCAAGACCCCGCCGCGCTGGTAGTCATGCTGGTGACCTTCGGCCTGGCCGCTACGGCGCTGGGCACGCTGCTGGGCACCTTCATCAAGACCGAGGCGCAGGCCAACGGCCTGAGCATCATGCTCGGCATGGTCATGGCGCTGCTGGGCGGCTGCTGGTACCCGGCCGAAATCTTCCCCGAGGCAGCCCGCCTGGCGGCGCGGGTGCTGCCGACCACCTGGGCCATG
>JAYUUW010000798.1:0-2888 GCA_043754665.1 Anaerolineales bacterium
GACACCTACGTGGAGGGGCTGTTCATCGACGAGTGCTTCGCCTCGGTGCGGCGCACCGGCGGCTACTTCCCGTTCCACTCCGGCAGCGAAGACGGCGTCATCCGCGGCCAGTACCGCTTCGTCAACGGGCGCTTCCGTTGCGGCCAGGTGAACATGCTGCTGGCGCTGAGCGACATCGGCCCCGGCGATGGCGGCACCATGGTCATCCCCGGCAGCCACAAGAGCAACTTCACGCACCCGCACGTCAAGGCCGGCTGGGATGAGACCCAGCACATCGACGGCGTCGAAGGCGCGCTGGAAGTCCACCTGAACCGGGGCGACGCCCTGCTGTTCGTGGACGCGCTGTCGCACGGCGCCTCGACGCGCACCAACCCCGGCGAGCGCCGCGTGGTCATCTACCGCTTCGGCCCGATCTGGGGCGCCACCCGCTACGGCTACCGCTACTCGCCCGAACTGCTGGCCCGCCTGACGCCCGCGCGCCGCAAAATTCTGGAGCCGGTGGCCCCGCGCCAGCCGCCGGCGGCGTGAGGCCCAGCTGACGCGGCCGACTTGATCCAACCAAACAGAACGCCCCGGCACCAATGCCGGGGCGTTCTGTTTGGTTGGCGCTCGGGCGCGCTTGACTGCGCATCAGATGCAAGAAGGACTGGGTTTAGGCGCCCAGTCCTTCTTGGTTAAGCTGGCCCAGCGATCCACCCCGTCAGGGCGGAGGCAGGCTAGGGATTACTGGCTCATCGCGTCCAGGGCCGCCTGCAGCAGCGCCTTGGCGTAGTCCGTATTGTGAACACCCATGCTCGCATCATAGGTCACGAACTTGTAGTTCCACATCGCATTGCCGACCGCTTCGGTGACGACCAGGGGCGCATCTGCGGAGGGGTTCGCGAAAGTACCGGTGGCGGCGTCATAGACGCCCCACAGATCGGTCTCCGGGTCCAGCAGCTTTTGGTCCACGAAGAGGGTGTGCAGCTCCTCGAGCATGGCCGCCACTTCAGTCTGGACGCCGTTAATGTCGAAGTTCTCAGCGTCCGCGTGGCAGGCCGTGCAGCGTTCCACTTCCGACAGATAGGTGTGGTTGAACTCTTCGCCCATGTGGCAGGCCACACAGGTGTCAGCCACATTTTCGTAGTGGGTGCTGGGGGCGCCCGGCGCGCCCAGGCCGCCTTCGCCCAGCAGCATCTGGGATTCGGTGCCGTAGTGCGTGCCGTAGCGCGACGAAGTGATCGAGATGTTGCCGCCGACGACTTCGGGCTTCGGATTGCGGATCTGGTGGCAGTTGGCGCACAGGTTGCCGGCGCCGCCGTCAAAGGTGCCGTCCGTATATTCCAGCTTGACCGCCTGTTCGGCGCCTGTCAGCGACCAGTCGGCGCCGGTGTAGGTGGTGTGGATGCCGTGGCAGGTGCTGCAGTTAAAGGGCGAGACGTTCACCACGCCCTCAACTGACGGGTCATGCGGGGGCAGGCCGGCGTTGATGCGGGCCTTAGCGCCCTCGGTGCCGTGACAGCCGGCGCAGTTGGTGCCTTCGCCGCGGACGAAGGACTCGCCCGTCCCGTGCACCGAATTCTCGCGGAACTGCGCTTCCTTCGACCAGATCAGCGTCGTGTCATTGTGGCACTCGGTGCAGCTCAGGTCAGACGCGGCGACCTGCGCCACATCGCCCTGCGGGCCGGCCGGGCCAGCGGGGCCGGCCGGCCCCGCCGGCCCTTCCTTGCCGACTGGGCCAATCGGGCCGGCAGGACCGGCCGGGCCAGTGGAACCGGCCGGGCCGGCGCAAGCGGCAAGTACGAGAACCGCCAGCACAAGCACACTCACTATTAGAAGCTTCCGTCTCATCCTGCATCCTCCTTTGTTTCTAGGCCTTCATTAGGCGAACGCTCGCCCGCCAGGGTGGGCTGGGTGAGGGCGTCAATCACGGCCACCATGTCGCTCATGCGCGTGATGGTGCGCAGTTGGCTCGTCACCACCTGCAACTGTCCTTGCTGCGGATCCAGCCGGATGATAATCAACGCCGGCAGGGTCGTGACCAGGCCAGCCAATAGGCAGCGGTCATTCACGCCCGCATCGGTGGCGTCCAGCAGCACTAGGCTGGGCTGGTAGGCCGCCAACTGCGCCATCACATCTGGGAGTTGGGCATCCAGCGTTTGCAGCTGGTACTTCTCAGATTTCTGCCGCAGATTCGCCAGGAGGCCCTCCGCAAACAGCGTCTGGGTCGACAGCACAACGATGCGCGGCGGCGTTAGGCTCATCTCTGGCATGGCACGCGAACTCAGTGGATAGAGCGTAACGCAACCCGCTGGGCGGCGGAATATCATTTAGGGTATATCCAATTACCCAGACGGGTAGTCGCCTGCCTACCTGTTCGGGCGCGCCGCGCCTCGGCGTCGGTTGTCGGGTGCCACCCGCACCGGCTGCCAACACTCGCCCGAACTGCTGGCCCGCATGGCCCCTGCCCGCCCTTGCGCCTGCCGCCGACCGTGTGAGGCCGGGTTGACGCCAGCGACTTGATCCAACCAAAAAGAACGCCCCAGCACTGCTGCCAGGGCGTTCTCGATATCAATGTGGCCGCCTAAAACAGGCTCAACTGCGTCGGCGTGTCCGGCTCGTCTCGCTCCGGCGCGGGGGGCGGGGCGGGGGATGCTTCCTTGGCCGCGGCCTGCTGGGCCATCGTGTCCAGCCGCGCGCGGGCGCGGGCAATGTAGCCGGGCAATTTCTTGAAGTCATCGACCAGCGTTTGGCGCAGCGACTGCTGGTGCAGCGCCGCCGCCGGGTGGAACATGGCCACCACCACGCGCCCCTCGATCAGCTTGGCCTGCCCGTGGATGGCGCTGATGCGCGCCCCCGGGAAGAAGCGCGCCATCGAAAAGCGCCCCAGCGTCACCACTACCAGCGGG
>JAYUUW010000799.1:0-5582 GCA_043754665.1 Anaerolineales bacterium
CAACGGCCGCGTGGAGTGGCAGTTGAGCGCCACCGGCGAAGTGCACTATGGCTACCCCGGCCCGGCCATGTGGGCGGGCGGCAGCGCCGAGGTGGTGACAGTCTATGTCAGCGGCCCGTAAGCCTCTCCTCCCCCTGTTGGCCGCCGCCGCGCTGTTCGTGGCCGGGCTGGCCTGCAACACCCTCGCGCCGCCGCGCCCGGCCGTGGCGTGGGACCCCGACCCCAATGCGCTGATCGTCAGCGGCACGTTCTGCTGCGGCCTGGTGCCGTATCATATCGTCGAGAACTATGTGCCGGCGGTGCAAATTTGGGGCGATGGCCGCATCGTGTGGGTCGACCAGAACAACGCCGGCAGTCGGCGCGTGCTGACCGCCACGCTGACGCCCGCCCAGTTGACCGCCCTCGTGCAGCAGTTTGTCGATGCGGGCTTCTTCGGCTGGGACGCCAACTACGGCGACTACAGCATCACCGACGGCGCGACGCAGTGCCTGAGCGTGGCGCTGACCAGCATTACCAAGCAGGTGTGCGAGTATTACTCCGGCGCGCCGGCGGCGTTTCAAGACCTATACGCCACGGCCACGGGTGGGGCGGGCGCGGCCGGCGTGGATGTGGCGCCGGTGCAGGGCTATGTCATCGCCTACCCGCAGGTGTTTCAGACGCCGCCCACGGCCGAGACCTACCTGAATTGGCCGGCGGCCTCGCTGGGCGTCTCGCTGGCTGACAATGCCGGTGGGCAATGGCTGGAGGGCGAGGCGCTGGTCTTCGCTTGGCGCGTGGTCAATAGCGATAACTGGCAGCCGCTGGTGCGCGAGGGCGACGCGTATTATCTGCTGAGCGTGCTCGTCCCCGGTGTCACGCAGACCGACCCGCCCACGCCGCCGCCCGATGCGCCTTAGCGCCGCTGCCGCGCGGGCCAGTCTGCCGGTCGTCTGCGCCGCCGGGCTGCTCGGGGCTGGGCTGGCCTGTGCCACCGTGCTGGGGCCGCGCCCGGCGGTGGCCTGGAACCCGGACCCCGGCACGCTGGTGCTCAGCGCCAGCGGCTGCTGCGGCCCGGTGCCGGCCTATGTGGCCGAGAACTACATCCCAGCGGTGCGCGTGTGGGGCGATGGCCGCCTGGTGTGGGTGGAGCGCAACAGCAACGGCGGCCGGCGCGTGCTGACCGCCACGCTGACGCCCGACCAGTTGACGGCGCTCTTGCAGCCGGCGGTAGAGGCCGGCTTCTTCGGCTGGCAGGACGCCTATGGCGAGCCGGACCGCGCCGACGGCACCGCGCAGTGTTTGACCGTGGCCCTGGCCAGCGTCACCAAGCAGGTGTGCGAGTATTATGAGGGCGCGCCCGAGGCGTTTCATGTGCTCTACACTGCCGCCGCGAACGGGGCCGGGGCGGCGGGCGCGGCTTATGCGCCCACCCAGGGCTATGTCACGGTGTATCCCCAGACCTACAGCATGCCGCCCACCGGGGATGACTATTTGCTCTGGCCGGCCGACTCGCTGGGCCTGGCGCTGGCCGACAACGCCGGCGGCCAGTGGCTGGAGGGCGCGGCGCTGGCGTTTGCCTGGCGCGTGGTCACCGGCGACACCTGGCAGCCGCTGGTGCGCGAAGGCGACCAGTACTTCCTGCTGACCCTGCGCATCCCCGGCGTGACGCAGCTTGACCCGCCCACACCGCCGCCGGCCGCGCCGTAGCGTGGTTTCCTAATGCGTGTACGCCATCACTCAATCGCCAGCCTTCGCGCAGCCTCGCGTAGGGGCGTTTGCCTGCCCCGGGGAACGTTCCGGGGAATAAACGCCCCAGCGCTCGCTACCAACTAGGCAGCTTAGTTCGACCGGTAGCTGTTCTAGACCCACTACCAGAGCCTGGGGAAGCCCGCCTTGCCGTCACCCACCGTGCGCCTTGCCGCCTGCGCGCTGCTGCTCCTGAGCGCGGCGTGCCGCCCTCAGCCGGCCCCGGCCCCAACAGCGACCCAGCCGACCAGCGCGTTAACCGCAGCGCCCAGCCCCAGCGCCGTGAGCTACCCCACACTGCCGCCCGAGTGGACGGCCACGCTCACGCCCACGCCGACGTTGACCCCCCTGCCGCCGACGCCGACCCGCACGCCCACGGTCGTGCCCACGCTGGCCTTCACGGTCACCCCCGCGGTGGCAGGCGCGGTCTTTACCGGCACGGCCGCCATTCACAATCAGCCGCTGGCGCTGCTGGATGGTCTGTACCGCCTCGATTGGGAATACATCGGCCCCGACGGCACGGCCTTTGTGCTGCGGCTGGCCTCGCCGGACTCCAACTCCACGCTCACCTTCGCCGACGGCCAGGGCCCGCAGCGCGGCGCGTCGGATTTGCGCATCATCGGCACTGCCGACTTGCTGCTGTCGGTGCAGGCCGCCGGCCCGTGGGTGCTCTTCATCCAGCCGGTGACGGGCATCACCGTCACGGTGACGCCCACGGCCACGCCTATATTACTTCCCGCTCCCACTTAGCCAGTTGCTCGCGGGTGACGCCCGCGCCGCCGCACACTACTATCAGCACTGGCCCCGCCGCCGAGCGCACCGGCGCGGCCCCGGCGTACACCGGGGCCAGCGCCGCGCCGCAGGCCGGCTCGACCAGCACGCGGTGCTCGTCGGCGAAGCGCAGGCAGGCGTCCACCGCCGCCCGGTCGCTCACCAGCCAGCTTTGCACCGGGTGCGTCGCCGCCACTTCCACGGCGTGCGCCGTTACGCGCCGCGCCCCCAGCGTCACGGCGATGGACGTGAGCTGGCCGATCTGCACCGCCGCGCCCGCCGCCAGCGCCGCCGCGAACGAGGCCGCGCCGTCGGTCTCCACCGCCAGCACCGGCACGTCGTTCCAGCCGGCCGCCTTCAGCCCATCGACCACGCCGCACAGCAGCCCGCCGCCGCCGACCGAGAGCACGATCAACCCCGGCTTCACGCCGTCTTCGACCAACTCCTGCACCAGCGTGGCGTTGCCGGCCCACACGCGCGGGTCGTCAAACGGATGCACCAAATTCGCGCCGGTCTCGGCCGCCAGCGCCTGGGCGCGCACATGCGCGTCGTCGAACGATAGGCCGTGCAGCAGCAGGGTCGCGCCCTCGCCGCGAATCAAATCCTGGTTGCGGGGCGAGGCGTTGGTGGGCACCACAATCGTGGCCTGCAGGCCCAGGCGGCGGGCGGCGTAGGCCACGGCGTAGCCCGCGTTGCCGCCCGAGGCGCAGACCACCCGCGTGGCCCCGGCCGCCTTCGCCGCCGCGCAGGCGCCGCCCATGGCCCGCGCCTTGAACGACCCCACTGGTTGAAAGGCTTCCATCTTCAGCAGCACCGGCACCCCCGCCGCGGCGCTCAGGCCCGGCGCTTCCCAAACCGGCGTGCGCACGTGAATGTGTGTGAGCATTGTGTCTCCTGGATACGTCGCAGCGCCCAGTATATCCCCAGCGGCAGCGGACCCAGCACCTGGCGGTGTGGGCAGGTGTGGGGCTTCGCCCATAACCGCTGCGCGTGTAGCGGATGCGATCTGCCCGCCAGTGGTTGGGTGAGGCATCAGCGGCGGTGTGCTTTTCATCGCATGAGGCGCTGAGAGGAGGCGCCGCCCGTCAAACGTCACGCCCCCCGCCCGAGTCAAGATTCGACGACTCGTTACTGCCCTCCTATCTGTGTTGCGGTGACCATTGCCTCATCGTCACGCTGCCCCCTTCGTGTCAATTCGTTCGCAGCGCCTTACTCGATGAGCGTCCTTCGTGAAATTCGTGGCAAAAGCTTTTGCACTTCCCGCTGATATAATCCTCGCACGTCCCCCCTCGGAGCCCCTTATGCCCGTACCGCGCCCGCCCGAAGATCTGCGTCAGGCCCAGGCCCAGTGGGAAGACCAGACCCTGCACCCCACGCTCGCCCGCGCCCCTGAGCGCCAGGCCGAGTTTACGACCACCTCGTCTGAGCCGGTCCAGCGCCTGTATACCCCGCTCGACCTGCCCGAGTTCGACTACCTGCAAGACTTAGGCTTCCCCGGCGAGTACCCGTTCACGCGCGGCGTGCACGCTACTGGCCACCGCGGCAAGCTGTGGACTATGCGGCTGTTCTCCGGCTTCGGCTCAGCCGAGGAGAGCAACGCCCGCTACAAGTACCTGCTGGAGCAGGGCAGCATGGGCCTGTCCATCGCCTTCGACCTGGCGACGCTCATGGGCTACGACACCGATCAGTCCGAGGCGCTGGGCGAGTTCGGCAAGTGCGGCGTGGCCGTCAGCTCGCTGCAAGACATGGAAATCCTGTTGGCCGGGCTGCCGCTCGATAAGATTTCCACCTCCATGACCATCAACTCGCCCGCCGCGATTATCTGGGCCATGTACCTGGCGGCGGCCGAGAAGCAGGGCGTGCGCTTCGACCAACTGCGCGGCACGCTGCAAAACGACATCCTCAAAGAGTACATCGCGCAGAAGGAATACATCTTCCCGCCCGAGCCGTCGATGCGGCTGGTGGTGGATACGATGGAGTACGGCGCGCAGGCTGTGCCGCAGTGGAACACGCTCTCCATCTCCGGCTACCACATCCGCGAGGCGGGCAGCACCGCCGCGCAAGAGCTGGCCTTCACCCTGGCCGACGGCCTGGAATACGTGCGCTGGGGCGTCGCGCGCGGGTTAGACGTGGACGACTTTGCGCCGCGCCTGTCCTTCTTCTTCAACGCCCACAATGACTTCTTCGAGGAGATCGCCAAGTACCGCGCCGCCCGCCGGATATGGGCGCACGAGCTGCGGCACACCTTTGGCGCGCGCCACCCGCGCAGTTGGCTGCTGCGCTTCCACACGCAGACGGCCGGCGTCAGCCTGACCGCCCAACAGCCGGAGAACAACATTGTGCGGGTGGCGCTGCAAGCGCTGGCGGCGGTGCTGGGCGGCACGCAAAGCCTGCACACCAACAGCATGGACGAGGCCCTGGCGCTGCCGTCGCAGGCGGCCGTCACCATCGCGCTGCGCACCCAGCAGATCATCGCCGCCGAGTCAGGCGCGGCCAACACGGTGGACCCGCTGGCCGGCTCGTACTTTGTGGAGGCGCTCACCAACAAGCTGGAGGCGCAGGCTCGCGCCTACTTCACGCAGATCGAGGCGCTGGGCGGCGTGCTGCCGGCCATCGCGCGCGGCTTCTTCCAGCGGGAGATTTCCGACGCGGCTTATCAGTATCAGCTTGAGATTGACCGGGGGGCGCGCACCATCGTGGGCGTCAACGACTTCACCGACACCCAGCCGGTGACCATCCCCATTTTAGAGATGGACCCGGCCGGCTACGCCCGCCAGGTGGCGCGGCTGGCAGCGCTGCGCCGCGAGCGCGACAGCGGGCGGGTGGGCCAGGCGCTCGACCGGCTGCGGATCGCCTGCCAGGGCACCGAGAACACCATGCCGCACCTGCTCGACTGCGTGCGCGCCTACGCCACGCTGGGCGAGATCGTGGGCGTCATGAAGCAAGTGTTCGGCGTCTACGCCGAGCCGGTGTACATCTAGCCGAGAGACAAAAGAAAGAGAATGAGAGGCAGCGGCTGACGCTTACGGCCGCACCAGATGCAGCCGGTCCAGCCGCAAGCGGAGCGGTTCGAGGGCTTGCACCAA
>JAYUUW010000800.1:0-5354 GCA_043754665.1 Anaerolineales bacterium
CAGATATGCCTCGGCCTCGGCGCGGGTGAACACGCCCGCCGTGGTGCCCAGCCGGGTGCAGGCCGAGCCGCCCACCGCCGACGCGAAGGCCAGCGTGCGTGCCAAATCCCAGCCGTCGAGCAGGCCCACGATGTAGCCCGCGTCGAAGGCGTCGCCCGCGCCCGAGCCGTCCACAAACTCAAACGGCAGCGCCGGGGCGGTGTACACGGCGTCGGGGGTGCGCACCAGCACGCCGTCGCCGCCGCGCGTGATGACGGTGGTGTGTGCGCCCAGCGCGGCAAAAATCTCGGCCTGCTTGTGGGCGTCGGGTTCGCCCGTCAGCACGGCGGCCTCGTCCTGGTTGGGGAGGAACACATCGGTGTAGGGCAGCACCGGGCGCAGGGGGTCGAGGCCGTGCGCGGCGGTCGGCCCGGCCACATCCAGCAGCGTGCGGATGCCGTGCGCGCGGGCATATTGGAACAACTCGGCCAGCGCGGCCGGCTCAATGCCCGGAAAGAGCAAGTAGCCGCCCACATGCAGCACGCGGGCCTGCGCCAGTTGCGCGCGGTTCACATCGGCCACGCGCAGTTCGGCGTTAGCCCCCACGGCGTGAATGTAGCGCCGGTCGTCGCCGATGACGGGCAGGATGACCGTGCGCGAGGTGGGCGCGGTGGCCGACTGCACCAGCCCGCTGACATCCACGCCCTTGGCTTCCAACTCCTGCCGCACAAAATCCGCAAAGATATCGTTGCCGACCTTGGCGCACACCGCCGTGCGCACGCCCAGCTTGGCGAGGTCCATGGCGGTGTTGGCCGCGCAGCCGCCGGCGCTCATGAGCATGTCGTCGACCAACTGCAATTCGCCGGCCAGCGGCAGGCGGGGCAGCGGCGGCACAAACAAATCTGCCACCAGCACGCCGACACTTAGAACTTCACAGCCGGAACTAGACATGGGTGGTGTCGCCTCAGCGAGAAGTGGTCGCCGGCCTATGGGCCGCTCGATAGCGGTTGCCGAATTGACTTACGCCGATCCGTTGGTAGCGGACGGTGGGCGCAAAATCCCCCGCACAAACCGCGGGGGCAGGCTTGCGCCCCTACGCTAGGCTGCGCCGCGACCCACGGTTGGGAGACGGCATACGTCAATCAGGCAAATGCTCTAAATCAGGCGCGGCCGGCGCTGCCGTATAACTCGGTCAGTTCGCGCAGCAGCCGGCGCACGCGGGCCTGCCCTTGCAGCAGCAAATCGGTCTCGTCGCGCGAGCCGATGACGGTGTGAATGTTGAGCGGCGTGGGCAGCGCGCCCAGCCCGGCCTGCACGCCCGCCAGAAATTCCTGCTTGAGGCGCGTGCCATAGTTCACCTTGGCCACGCCCCGCGCAATGGCCGGACCAATGGCCGCCGCCGGGATGCCCGTGCCGCCGTGCAGCACCAGCGGCACGCCCGGCACCGCGTCGCGGATGCGTTCCAAAAGGTCCAGGTCGAGCGCCGCCTGCCCGTCGGAGAGCAGATGCACGTTGCCAATCGAGACCGCCAGCACGTCAATGCCGGTGGCGGCCACGAAGCGCGCCGCCGCGGCCGGGTCGGTGGCGTGGCCGGTTTCGCTGGGGTCGCCGGCGGTCGGCAGGTGGCCCAACTCGGCTTCCACCACCGCGCCGGCCGCATGCGCCGCCGTCACCAGTTCGGCCGTCGCCGCCGCGTGCTCGGCTGCCGGCAGGTGCGACGAGTCGAGCATGACGCAGTTGCAGCCAGCCGCCAGCCCACGCACGGCCTGCGCGTGGGTCTGGGCCTCGTTGAACAGCACCGCCGTGGGCACGGTGGCGCGCTCAGCCAGCACCCGCGCCACCGCCGCCAGCGCCTCCACGCCGCCCGCGTTGAGCCAGGCGGGGTTGGTCACCGCGCCGCCAAAGCCCAAAATGGCGGGCGAACGCAGCGCTTCGGCGGTCTCAATCACGGCTTGGAGCGAGTATAAATCCCAGGCTTCGAAATAGCCAACGGCGTAGTGCTGCTGCAAGGCCTGGTCGAGGATGGCGCGCAAACTGACGACGGGCATGGTTTGGATTGAGGGGCGGCTAGTGGGTGGATACGCTGAATTGGTAATTGTGTCTCTTGGCTTAGGGGCCCATCAAGGTGGTTGCGAGGTGAGATTCCTCACCCGCGCCAGGGCAGCGCCGCAATTGTCAGCCTGAGGCGGGTTCGGAATGACAACGAAAATCATTGTCATTTCGAACGCCTACTATCCGCTGGTATCACGTGAGCCGCAGCGGGCGTGAGAAATCTCACCTTGAATCTGCCTTGATCGCCCGCTTTGCCTCCGACAGCAACGCGCACAGACCTTAGCATAACCGGCCCCGGCATGTCAATACGACTATATGTATTGACATAGTTTTCCCTTTCCCCTAGACTGAGCGCGCATGATCCGCACCCGAGTCCCCGAACCTGCGACGCCCATGACGCCCCTCAAGCAGAACGGCATCCCGCTCTATCACCAGCTCATGGAAATCTTCACCGAGCGGATTGCGAGCGGCGAGTGGGCGTCGGGCGCGCTGATCCCTAACGAGCTCGACCTGTGCGCGGAATACGGCGTCAGCCGGGGGCCGGTGCGCCAGGCGCTCGACCGGCTGGTGCAGGAAGGCCGCCTGGCCCGCAAGCAGGGCAAAGGCACCCGCGTGCTGCCGCCCAAGATCGAGAGCGACCTCGGCGGCTTCTACAGCTTCACCACGCTCATCGAGCAAAAAGGCCTCCAGCACAGCGCGCAGACGCTGTCGTTCGAGACCCAGGCCGCCGCCGGCAGCACCGCCCGCCGCCTGGCGCTGGAGCCCGGCGCGCCGGTGTACGAAATCCGCCGCCTGCGGCTGGCCGATGGCGAGCCGCTGATCCTCGAAACCATCTACGTGCCGGAGGCGGTCTGCCCCGGCCTGAGCCATGCCGACCTGGCCGCCGCGCCGCTCTACACGCTCCTGAGCGCCCGCTACGGCGTGCCGCTGCTGCGGGCCACGCAGTACTTCGAGCCAGCCGTGGCCGACGACTATGAGTCCGACATTCTGCGCATGAAGCCCGGCGCGCCGGTGCTGCTGCTGCAAAACCTCACCTACACCACGAGCGACCGGCCCGTGGTTCTCAGCCGCGCCATCATGCGCGGCGACCGCGTGCGCTATTTAGTTGAGCTGAGTTTGCCCATCCCCCCGCCCTGACCCTGGAGGAGACGCCCCATGGCCGATATGTCCGTCACTGCCGCCGCGGTTCAGCCCGCCCCTGGTTCGCTGCCCGACCGCGCCGGCTTGTTCCGCCTGTTCCGCGAGATGCTGCTCATCCGCCAGTTTGAAGAGATCGTCAACGAGCTGTACTTGCAGGGCAAAATCCCCTCGACCCTGCACCTGTACATCGGCCAGGAGGCGGTGGCGGCCGGGGTGTGCGGCGCGCTCAAGCCGGACGACTACGTGCTGAGCACCCACCGCCCGCACGGCCACGCGCTGGCCAAGGGCGTGTCGCCGGGCGGCATCATGGCCGAGCTGTTCGGCAAGGCCACCGGCACCTGCAAGGCCAAGGGCGGCTCGATGCACGTGGGCGACTTCCGCCTGGGCATGTTCCCGGCCATCGCCATTGTGGGCGGCAACGTGCCGCTGGCGGCGGGCGCGGGCTTCGCCAGCAAGATGCTCAAGGACGGCAAAGTGACGGTGTGCTTCTTCGGCGAGGGCGCGGTGAACGAGGGCGCCTGGCACGAGGGCGTGAACGCCGCCGCCATTTGGGACCTGCCGGTGCTGCTGATCTGCGAGAACAACCTGTACGCCGCCTCGACGCCGGTGAGCATGGTGGTCAAGACCGCCACCGTGGCCGAGCGCGCCCGCGCCTATGGCATTCCGGCCGAGACCATCGACGGCAACGACGTGCTGGCGGTCTACCAGGCCACGCAGCACGCCGCCGAGCGCGCCCGCCGGGGCCAGGGCCCCACGCTGATTGAGTGTATGACCTACCGCCAGTGCGGCCACTCGCGCTCTGACCCGCGCACCTACCGCGCCAAGGAAGAAGAAGCGGCCTGGAAGCTCAAAGACCCGATTGACACCTTCGGCGCGTGGCTGCGGCAGACGCAGAGCGGCGCGGCCGACGAACTGGCCGCCATCCAAACCGAGGTCACGGCCACCATTCAGGCCAGCATTGACTTTGCCGAGGCCAGCCCCCTGCCCGACCCGGCCGACATCTACGAAGATGTGTTCAAGGACTGACCCATGGCTAAGATGAGCATAGCAGAGGCTTTACGAGAGACTATCCGCTCCGAAATGCGCCGCGACTCGCGCGTGTTCTGCCTGGGCGAGGATATCGGCATCTCCGGCGGGTTTGGCGGCGCGTTCACCGTCACGCTCGGCCTGTCCGATGAGTTCGGGCACGAGCGCATTCTCGACACGCCCATCTCCGAGGCCGCCATCGCCGGCATGGCCATCGGCGCGGCGGTGTGCGGCCTGCGCCCCATCGCCGATGTGCAGTACGGCGACTTTCTGTTCAACATGATGGACCAACTCGCCAACCAGGCGGCCAAACTGCGCTACATGTCGGGCGGCACGCTGTCGGTGCCGATGGTCATGCGCGCGCCCATTGGGGCCACCGGGCGCGGCTCGCAGCACGCCCAAAGCCTGGAGGCCTTCTTCACGCATGTGCCGGGCCTCAAGGTCGTGGCCCCTTCCACCGCCTACGACGCCAAGGGCCTGCTGACCGCCGCCATCCGCGACGACAACCCGGTGCTGATGTTTGAGCATAAGCTGCTGTACGGCTCGAAGGGCGCGCGCACCGAGAAGGGCGCGCTCAGCCCCGTCGGCGAGGTGCCGGAGGAGGACTACATCGTCCCCATCGGCCAGGGCATCATCCGCCGCCCCGGCAAAGACCTGACCATCGTCGCCAATTTGCTGATGGTCTACCGCTCGTTGGCCGCCGCCGACAAGCTGGCCGAGCAGGGCATTGAGGTGGAAGTGATCGACCCACGCACGCTGGTGCCGCTGGATAAGCAGTTGATCCTCGACTCGGTGCGCAAGACCGGCCGCCTGCTGATCGTGGAAGAAGACAACCTGACCAACGGCTGGGGGGCCGAGATCGCCGCGCTGATGGCGGATGAGGCCTTTGCCTATCTGGATGCGCCCATCAAGCGCCTGGCCGCGCCCGATGTGCCGCCGCCCTTTGCGCCGATCCTCGAACAGGCCTACGTGCCGAGCGAGCAGCGCATCATCGCCACCGCACTGGCGATGTGCTGAGCCGAGGCCCCCATGCCCATTGACATTCTGATGCCGCCGCTCAGCCAGACCTCGGACACGTTGATCCTGACAGCCTGGCTCAAGCAGGTGGGCGAGCCGGTGACCAAAGGCGAGGCGCTGTTCGAGGTGGAGACCGACAA
>JAYUUW010000801.1:0-4106 GCA_043754665.1 Anaerolineales bacterium
CAGCACGAGGGCCGGCCCCGCCGGCTCGAAGTGCTGCGTTTGCGCGTTCGCTCTATGACAACGGCTGCGACAGGCGGACGCCGGAGCCTAGCTGGCCCAGGGCTGTCAGGTTCTTGGGTGAGGACACAACACTCCGCTGTTTGATTCTGCCTTGCAGGGTTGGGCTGACAGAGTTGGTACTTTTGTAAGGCCGGGTTTATACTCGGCATTCACTGAGCGCTATGCAGTCCCCGAACCTCGCCCGCCTCAAGCCGTTTGAACGCCGGGCCGTAGAGGCTTTTGTCGAAGCCCTGCGGCGCGATCTCGACAGCCGCCTACTGCTACTGGTGCTATTTGGCTCGAAGGCACGCGGCGACGACATGCCCGACGCCGACATTGACTTTCTGGTGGTCACCGAGGGCGAGCCGCGCGACCTGGAAAAGCGCCTCAGCCTGCTCAGTTCCACCATCGACATCGAGCACAATGTGCTCGTGAACGCCCTGCTGTTCAGCCGCGAGCGCTGGGCCGACTTTGCCGAGCGCCGGGCCGCCTTCTGGCAGAACGCCCAGCGCGATGGCATGCTGCTGCTGCGCTCGCCGCGCCTGCCGGACCAATTGGTCAACCCGCGCCCGGAGGCCGAAAGCCGCGCCGCCAACCACCTGCCCGAGCTGATCGCCTACATGGCCAGCGCCTGGCAGGCGCTGCGCACGGCCGAGTCGGAGTTTGGGCAGGGCAAGGACTTTCAGGTGGTGGCCAACCGGGCCTATTACGCCATCTTCTACGCCGCCAACGCCGTGCTCGCTACGCAGGGCTTGCAGCGCAGCAAGCACCCCGGCGTGCTGGCCATCTTCCGCGAGCAGTTCGTAATGCCGGGGGACATCGAGTCGAGCTACATCCGCGATTACGAAGAAGCCATGCGGCGCCGCCACATGAGCGACTATGACCTAAACACGCTGCTCAACGCCGACTACGTGCGCGTGGGGTTGGAGGCCGCCCAACGGTTCACCAGCCGCATCGAGCGCTACCTGGCCGACCAGGGCTTCCTACAAGCCTGAGGCGCGTTCGCCCGGCCCCGCCGCTTGGCCGGCCCCGACCCACAACCCGAGCGTGGTCACAAACAACATCCGCGCCGGCGGCAAGCTCCACCAATAATGATCGAACAGGCTGGTCACCAGCACCGCCACGAGCGCCAGGCCCCACACCGCCTCGGCCACCCCGGCCAACTGCCGCCGCCGCCACAGCCGCCACACAATCGCGAGGCCCAGCACCACTGCCGCCGCGCCGCCCAGCAGCCCGGTCTCGGCCGCAATCAGCAGCAGCACGTTGTGCACCGGCTCGACCACATCAATCAGGGTGTGGTTGGCCGAGGTGAAGAACCCCGCGCCAACGCCCACCCAGGGGTGCGCCGCAATCAGCGCCAGGCTCTCGCCGGTGAGCGTCACCCGCTCCCACACCGAGCGCTCCTCAAGGCTGGTGGCGGTGGCCCCGACGTTCACACGCGCCGACAGCCAGGGAAGCAGCGGCAGCGCCGCCAGCCCGGCCACCAGACCCAAGGCCAGCCCCAACTGTGCCAGCCGCCGGCCCACCGCCGGGCGATAGCGCCAAGCCCACAGCAGGCCCACGGCCGCCGCCACGCCGCCCGCCAGCCACGCCCCGCGCGAGAAGGCCAGCAGCAGCGCCGCGCCGGCCAGCGCCGCCAAGGCCAGCCAGCGCCGCCGCCCGGTGGTCAGGTAGCGCTCGCTGACGCCGGCCGCCAGCACCAACAGCACGCCGGCCAGCACGTTGGGGTGCGGCAGGGTGCCGTACACGCGCATCCACAACGCGCCGGCGGCGTTTTCGAGCACCGGCGCGCCGCCCAAGGCCACCCGCACACGCGGCGGCCAGGCCAGCCCCAGCACGCGCAGCCAGTCGTTCTGCTGCACCAGCGCCTGCCCCACGGCCACGAGCGTCTCAACGAATAGCAGCGCCCCCAACACCCGCCCCACCAGGGCGGCGCGCGGCGCGGCATTCACACACAGCAGATACCAGCCCACCAGAAATAGCAGATGACCCGCATAGGCCGCCGCCGCCCACCGGCCGGGCGAGAACAGCGCCGACAGCGCCGTGGCCGCCACCAGCGCCAGGCCCGCCAGCAGCACCGCCCGCGGCCCGGCCCAAGGGCGCGTGCGCGTGAGGCGCAGCTCGGCTAGCCACAGCGCCACGGCCGCCAGACCGACGAAGTCGCTGGCAAACACGACCACACTCTGATACAGGAAGAAGACCCCCGGCGTTTGCCCGAGCCAGTAGGTGTGATACCACCAGAACAGCAGCAGCGCCACGGCCGCCAGCCAGGCCGCCTGCCGCGCCCCGGCCAGCGCCCGCCGCAGCGCCGCTCGATTAAGCACCGGCCGGCGCCGTTCGGCCATCAGCACGGCGAGGGCGAGCGCCAGCACTGCCAGCGGCGCGCTGCCCCACCACAGGGCGGCCGGGCCAGTCGCCCAGCGCGGCGCGGACAGCGTGCGCGGCATGACGTTGGCGTATTCCCAGGCCTCGACCGCGCCGACCATAAAGCGGTAGCGCCAGCCGGCCGACTCCAGCGCGGCGCGGTAGGCGGGGTGCGCCACGAACGCCCAGCGCACGCCGTAGCGCTGCGGCTGGGCCAAGAACGGGCGGAGCGCCGCGATGCCCTGACTGTTCCACACTGCGCCATCGAGCGCACCCAGGCCGCTGGCGCGCAGCTCGGGCAGTTGGCGCGCGGTGTGATAGTTGCCGTCGGGCGTGCCGTTGCGGGTGAGGGCCGCCAGCCGCGCCATCTGGTCGCCGAAGCCGAGCGTGAAGTAGCGATAGGGGCGCTGGGCCGGCGCGGCGAGGAAGTTCACCAGCGGCGCGAGGTCGAGCGCGGCCGGCTGGGAGCGCGAGAGCGTGGCGTGCCACCCGGCCAGCGCTGACCAGGCCAGCAGCGCGCCGAACAGGGCATAGACCCAGCCGCGCCGCCGCCGCCGCCAGGCGCGCAAGGCCACCGCGCCGGCCACCGGCAGCAGGCCGAGCGCCGCCCACAGCGCGAAGCGGTCGTAGGTGAGCCAGACCCAGCTCGCGCCGAACAGCGCGGCCGGCAGCGGCGTGGTGCCGCCCAATCCCAATAAGAACAACACCGCCACCAGCGCCACCAACGGCCGCCGCCGGGGCGCGCGCACGGCCAGCCCCAACGCAGACGGCACGGCCAGCAGCAGCGGACCATACATGGGCCAGAAGAAGTACCAGGCGGCCACCGCGCTGGTGAGCAGGCTGTCACGCGAGGCGTGCTCGATGGCGGTTTGCAGCGCCTGCCCCCGGCTCCACGCCAAGAACGGCCAAAGCACGGCCGCCACGCACAGGCCCGAGAGCAGCGCCCACACGGCCAGCCGGCCCGCCCGCGCCCAGCGCACCGGCCGCGCCCCCCGCCCGCCCAGCACCTGCCACGCCACCGCCGCGCCCGCAAACGGCACGAACAGAAACACGCCGTGGTGGGCCGCGCCGGCCACGCCCGCCAGCGCCACGGCCTGCACTAGCCATAGCCGCCGCCCGGTGCGCGCCCAGGCCGCGCCGCGCGCCAGGGCCAGCAGCACCGTGGCGGTGGCCAGCAGCGTGGGCAGTTGCCCGAACGACCAGGCCGCCAGGCTGACGGCCGGCACCGCTACGGCGAACAGCCCGGCCAGCGCGGCGGCCCCCGGCCCGACAAACACGCGCGCGAAGGCCCGCACCGCCAGCGGGAACATCGCCAGCACGCCCAGCAGCAGCAGCCCAAACGCCGCTTCTTCGCTCAGGCCGGTAAACGCCCCTGGAAAATACTGCGGCGCGGGCCCAAAGAACCAGATGAGCGCCTCCAGCGGCCACGAGAGCAGCGCGATGAGTTGATGCACCAGCGGCGGGTAGGAGGCGACCGAGAAGCCCAGGTACCAGCGCGGCTCCCACAGGCTCCACCAGGCGTGGCGATAGTGGTCGGCCAGGAAGATGTGCGAGTACGTGTCGAAGGCGGTGCGCTGGAGTTGAAAGAAGGCGAAGGGCAGATTGAACAGCAGGGCCAGGGCGGCGAGGGCGCGCTGCGAGAGGCGAGACATGCGCTGGAGGGCGGGCCGCCGGGCGCTTAGGCCCGCGCCGCGCGCCCGCTG
>JAYUUW010000802.1:0-3861 GCA_043754665.1 Anaerolineales bacterium
CGTCAGCCCCTTAGCTCAAACGGCCGCCAGCCGTCACCTTCTCGCCGGATTTGTCATTCCGAACCCGGCCTCAGGTCTTTGGACCTGGAGCTGCCTTTAGGCCGGTGAGGAATCTCGCCTCTTAGCGACCGCACGCTTGGACAACACCGCCCGCCGGGATTTTGTTTCTGAGCATTGGGCTACCGTCCCGCCTGGCTTTGCTCCCACGCCGAGATCAGCAGGAACTCCACGCCCACCGTCAGCATCAGCAGCACCGTTTGCAGCGCGCCCGTGGTCGCCTGCACCAGGTTGGCCTGGAGCACAAAGAACGCCGCCAGAATCGCCAGCGCGGGCACCCACGCCGTCAGCGCCTGCACCCAGGCCGGGCGCTCGGTCCGCAGCGCCGGGTAGAACCCCGCCAGCCCGTACACGCGGGCCGCGCTGGCGGCCAGCAGCCGCTCGGCCACCGGCGCGGGGCGCAGGCCCCGGGTGCGCAGTTCCGTCGGGCACACAATCAAGTCGTCGGCGTGGGCCACGCTGCGTACGGCCGCCAGCCAATCGCCGGCGCGGCTCAGGCGGCTCTCCACGTGCAGCGCCGGGTCGCGGGTGATGGCCGCCAGGCTCGCTAGCCGCCGCCGGGCATAGGCTTCTTCGCGCGGCGCGCGCATCAAGCCCAGGAACAGCACATCCATCTGCGCCGGCGACGCCAGCCGCCAGATGTGCGCCGCCATTCCGGCCTCGTCCACGTCGGCATCGGGCACCAGCACCACCAGCCGGCGCGCCGGCTGCCGGGCCGGTTCCGCCGCGCCCACCAGTTCGTTCGCCGCCGCGCGGGGCTGGCTGATCGGCTGAATCAGTGGCTGAACGCTCACCGCGCCGCTGTGCCAGCGGGCCGTGTCTTGCATTTCGGGGTGGGTCGTTGTCATGGTCATGGGTTGCCTCCTATCGGTCGCTCACCTACCCTTACAGTGTAGGCCGATGGCGTCAAGTTGGAGTAAAGAATGCGCCCAACCGCGTCAAGCTCTTGTCAATCCGCGCCGTTTCTTGACGCCCGCTTGACGGCCCGCCCCTTAACGCCCACGGCCGGCGGCAGCGGGCGGATAACCCACTGCGCCGGCCGTGGCAAGGCCTGCCGGTGCGCGGGGCGGCGGCGCTTAGTTTTCGTGAATATCCAGCGTTTGCAGCAGTGCGCGAATGTAGCCGAAGCAGAAGGCAAAGCCCACATGCACCGGGGCCTCGCCGGTGATGGTCGGCACGTGGTCGGGCATGATCATGTACTGGTAGCCCACCTCCTGCAGCACGCGCAGCACCGCCCGCATGTCCACGTCGCCTTCGTCGGGGAAGGTCTCCACGAAGTCGTCGAAGCCGCCGCGAATGTTGCGCAGGTGCAGGTTGAACAGCTTATCGCGCGCTCCGAAGTAGCGGATGATGTCGAAGATTTCTTCGGCCGGGTTGGTGAGCATCTCCGACACCGTGCCTACGCAGAAGTTCAGGCCGTGGTGGGGGCTGGGGCGCAGGTCGACAAAGCGCTTGAGCCCGGCCACTGTGCCCAGCACCCGCGCCACGCCGTAGTGCGTGCGCTCGCCCAGGCCGGGGTCTTCGGGGTGGCACGCCAGCCGCACCTGGTATTCCTCGGCCACCGGCACCACCCGGCTGAGGAAGTAGTCGATCTTCTCCCAGCAGGCGTCGGCGTCCAGCGGCCCCTGCGCCGCCACGAACTGCATGGCCGCGTCGTCGGTGTACGAGTCGAGCCCGGCCGGGCTGCCGAACTTGGCATACTCAAACGATGACAGTCGTTCGCCGCCCCGGCCCAGCCGCTCGGTCGTGCGGAAGTGGCCGAGAAAGGCGCAGTTGTAGCGGGCCGCGGGGATGCCCGCCCGTCCCAGATGCCCGATCAGCGCGCAAATCTGGTCCAGCTCCTGGTCGCGCTCCACGGTTGGGCCGAGGAACACATGCGGGGCCTCGTTATTCGGCGCAGCGGCCGACCCCAGCGGCAGCATGATCATATCCAGCGCCACGCCGCACTCGGCCAGCCGCGCCTTGAACTCGGTGAGGCTGGCGGTGGTCCAGCTTTGCCACGGGCCGGGCGGGTTGGCCGAGACATGCGTGACGCCTAACTGCGCCAGCGCCTGATACTGCGCCCAATTGGCGCCGCCGAGGTGTTGTGTGCCGAGGTACATGCTGCTCTCCTGAGTGGGGGGGCGGGCTTGCCGTGCGGCTAAGTCTACCACCAGCGGGCTACCACCAGCCGGCCGGCGCTACAGGCGCTGGCCGAGCGCAATGCCGAGCGCCACGGCCCCCAGCCCGAGCAGGTTGCTCGCCAGCAGGTTGCCCACGCCCGCCTGCCACTGACCGGCCAGGATCAACTGCACGCTCTCATAGGTGTAGGTGGAAAACGTGGTGTAAGCGCCCAAGAAGCCGGTGGCAAACAGCAGCCGCCAGCGCGGGTCGACCGTGAACCGTTCGGCCGTGAGGGTCAGGAATAGCCCCAGCACAAAACTGCCGGTGACGTTGATGAGCAGCGTGCCATAGGGGAAATGCGCGCCGAAGCGGTCGGCGGCCCACACGCCCAGCCCATAGCGCGCATACGCGCCCAAGCTGCCGCCCAAGGCAATGACAAGGTATTGGTCCACGGTCGGGGTTGCCCTCACGCGTCGAACGTCAGCACAATGCGCCCCAGCGCCGCGCCGCTGCGCAGATGGTCGAGCGCGGCGTTGACCGCGGCAATGGGGAAGGTGTCGCTCACAATCGGCCGCCAGCGCGGGTCGGCCACCAGCCGGATGGCTTCGGCCGTGCACTGCCGCCCGCCGGAGCGCGTGCCGATGATCTCCAACTCGTTGACGGCCACCTGGCGCGGGTCGAACGCGGGCCGGTCTTGGGTGTAGCCCAGGATCACCAGCCGCCCGCCGCGCGCCAGTATGGCCAGCGACTGCGGCACGCTCGCGGCGCTGCCCACGGTGTCGATCACGCACTGCACGCCCGCGCCGCCGGCCCAGGCGCGCACCGCCGCCACGGGGTCAACGGCCTGGCTGTTCACCGCCGCCGCCGCGCCCAGGGCCAGGGCGTGCGCCCGCTTGCGCTCCGATTGGTCGACGCCGATGGCCGTTGCGCCATAAAGCTGGGCGATTTGCAGGGCTGCCGAGCCGCACCCGCCCACGCCCAGCACGGCCACGGTTTCGCCGGGGGCCACGCGCCCGCGCTGCACGGCATGCACCGCCGTCACCACCGCGTCGGCAATCACCGCGCCCTCGGCGAAGCTGATGCTGGCGGGCAGGGGGAACAACTGCCGCGCCGGGATGCGGAAGAACTCGCCGTAGCCGCCCCAGTGCGTCAGCACGCCCAAGATGCCGCCCAACTGCGCGCACTGCGTCTCGCGGTCGGTGCGGCAGTAGAAGCAGTCGCCGCAGGCGTAGAAGATGTTGGGCACCACCCGGTCGCCCACCGCCAACCGGCTCACATTCGCGCCCACTTCGGCCACCACGCCGCTCGGCTCGTGGCCCATGACAAACGGCAGGGCCGGCTGATAGCCCCAGCCCGCGTGCATGTGCAGGTCGGTGCCGCAGATGCCGCAGGCTCGCGTCTGCACCAGCACCTCGTCTGGCCCCAGCGTCGGGCGCGGTACTTCGGCCAGTACCAGCGGCTGCCCCACTGCCTGCAAGACCGCCGCTTTCATCGCGCCGCCTCGTGACCCGCCAGCCCCAGCGTCCGCATCACCTCACGCACATACGGCACGCCAATGCGCGAGCCTTCTTCCGGCAGGGGGTACAGCCACAGGTCGAGCATCATGCTGCCTTGATAATTGAGGCCGCGCAGTGCCGCCACGATGGCGTTCAGGTCGAGTGTGCCGCGCCCGGGCGGGAAGTGCAGCTCGGAGCTCACCTG
>JAYUUW010000803.1:0-4606 GCA_043754665.1 Anaerolineales bacterium
TAGCGGAAACTAGAATCAGATACGTTGTCTCAAGGATTGACTGTGCGGTGAGTTGACCTGTTGACGTTGAGCTTCCCACGCGTGCTATCCAAGCGCCAAGCCTTGGGTCAAGCAAATTCCTGAAACCTTAATAAACAAAAGCGCCCTGACATCAAAAATGTCAGGGCGCTTTTGTTTGCGGAAGAACGCGTCGGCTACGGGCGCTCGCCCAGAGTGACCGTGAGGTCCAGCGGCGCGCCGTCGCGCAGCACCGAGACCGTGATGGCCTGGCCGGGGCGCGTGTGGTTGATGAGGTAGCTCATCAGGTCGCTGAACTGGCGCACCTGCTGGCCGTCCACCGCCACAATCAGGTCGCCGTCGCCCGCAAAGCTCGTGTCTTCGGCCGTGGCCGAGTCGCCGCGCAGGCCGCCCTGCTCCGCCGGGCCGCCCGGCACCACCGCGCTGACATACGCGCCCGTGGCCTGCGACAGCCCCAGCAATTCCTGCACATACAGCGTCAAATCATCGCCGCTGCTGCTGATGCCCAGGTACGGGTAGACAAACCGCCCTTCGGCGATCAGGTACGGCACCACCTGCCGCACCGTGTTGGACGCAATGGCAAAGCCCACGCCCGAGTTCGTGCCGGTCTGCGACTCGAGCGCCTTGTTGATGCCGATGACCTCGCCGGCCAGGTTGATCAGCGGGCCGCCCGAGTTGCCGGGGTTAATGGCCGCGTCGGTCTGGATGATGTCGGGCGCGGTGTACGAAGTGCCGTCTTCGGTCACGCGGTTGCTGCTGAGCGTGCGGCCCAGGCCGGAGATGATGCCTACCGTCATGGTGCCGGCCAGCCCAAACGGGTTGCCGATGGCGACCACGCGCTGCCCCACCCGAATCTGGTCTGAGTCGGCCAGCGGCAGCGGCGTCAGCGGCTCGGTCACGCCTTGCAGCGCGATCACCGCCAGGTCGGCGTCGGGGTCCGTGCCGATCACCTCGCCGCGCAGCTTCAGGCCGGAGGGAAAGTCCACCTCAATGGCCGTGGCGCCCTCGACCACGTGCTGGTTGGTGACCACATGGCCCTCGGCGTCGAACACAAAGCCCGAGCCTTGCGAGAAGCCCTGGTCGCCTATCTGCACCAAGATCGAGACCACCGAGTTGTTGATCCGCGCATACAGGTCAATCAACTGCGTCTCTTCGGCGCTGGTAATCAGGCTGGCGCTGGTGGGCCAGGGCGTCAGCGTAGGCACCGGGGTGCCAATATTGGCGGCCGGGAGGTTGGTGGCGCCGGCCGGCGCGGGCGTGTTCGTGCTATTGCCGCCGAACACGCTCGTCGGCGTGCTCGGCCCGACACCGCCGGGGTTGGAAGCAAACGCGCAGGCCAGACTGGCGGCGGCCAAACCGCTCACCACCACTACATACCGCGAAGAGTGCGAACGCATACCATCACCTATTCTACACAGGGCGGCGCGCCGAGGCGGGCCGCTTAACAACGATTTGCAGCGTATCCGCCGCTCAGGCGCTCTTGGCGCGCAGCGCGGCCAGTTCCGCAATCAACTGCCGCTCGCGCTCACTGAGATTGCTGGGCAGCTTGATCACCAGATGAGCGTAAAGGTCGCCGTGCTCGGCCGCCTGGCGCAGCTTGGGCATCCCCCGCCCCGTCAGGCGAAAGGTCTTGCCGGTCTGGGCCTCCGCCGGCACGTTCAGCACCACCTCGCCGCTCAGGGTGGGCACGCGCACCTCGCCGCCCAGCAGCGCGGTATACAGCTCCACCGGCACATCCACGTGCAGGTCGTCGCCCTCGCGGCGGAAGGCGGGGTGCGGGCGCACATTAATCACACAGAATAGGTCGCCGGGCGTCTGCCCCCCGCCGCCCGCGCCCGCCAGCCGCACCTTGGTGCCGGTGCGCGCGCCCGGCGGAATGTTGACCTCCAGCCGCCGGTCAGTTTTTTGCAGCGTGCGCTTGGCCCCGGCGTAAGCCTCTTCCAGGCCGATGTCAATCGGCTGCTCCATGTCTTCGCCGCGCAGGCTAAAGCTGCTGGCGCGCGTGCGCGGGGCCTGGCCCCGGCGGGCCGCGCCGCCCGCGAACAGGCTGGTGAAGAACTCCGAGAAGCCGCCCTCGCCGAACATCTCGCTCAGGTCGGGCGAGGCGCCGGCGCTGGGGCGCGCCCCGGGGCTGCCGCCGCCCATACCCGCCCACTGGCTGAAATCGAAGCCGGCCGCGCCCGCGCCCGAGCGCTGCCACTGGGCATAGCTCGCGCCGAGCTGGTCGTACTTGGCGCGCTTCTGCGGGTCGCCCAGCACTTCGTAGGCTTCGTTGATCTCTTTGAACTTGTCTTCCGACTTGCTATCGCCGGGGTTTTTGTCGGGGTGATGCACCTGCGCCAGGCGGCGGAAGGCGCTCTTAATATCTTTCTCGGTCGCCTTTTTGTCGACGCCCAGCACCTTGTAATAGTCGCGGTATTCCATTGCCACCTCTTCTGCCAACACGCCCAATTGATTCTAGGACCGAGATAGACGGGCCGTCAAGCCAAAAAGCGCTTCTCTTATCGCTTTCTTATGCGGCCCCAGCCCCCTCGGCTCAACCAGTCGCCCGCCGTCGCCCACCCGCCGGATTTGTCACCCTTGCCCAAACGTTCATTGTTTGGGTTCCGAACCCGGCCTCAGGTCGATGGACCTAGCGCTCCCCTCGGGCCGGTGAGGAATCCGCAACTCGGACCTACTCGGCCCAGCGCCCAGCCGCACCGCCCCTGACAGGTTCTGAGCAACCTGCATGGCGCTGCGCGCCCGCCGGGCCGCGCCTCCCTCCCCTGGCTCACGTCAACACTCCTTCGTGTCAATTCGTGGCCAACGCCCCGCGTCGGCAAAAAACCTACCCCTGTGTGAGACCGGCGCTGGCGGAGGGGCGAAACGCGGCGGAATAGCGGCTATTCGTTTCCCTTATCTTATTACCCGTGCTATCATGGCGACGCTATGGCTCCTAAACAACACGAGCGAATTTTGGTCGTCGACGACGATCCGGCGGTGCGCGACCTGATCTTGCAGCAGGTGCTCGAGCCGCAGGGCTATCAGGTCGAGGCCGCGCCCGATGGGGCCACTGCCCTGCAACTAGCGCTGCGCAACCCCCCCGATATCATTATAACGTCGCTCGACCTGCCCGGGCTGTCTGGCCGCGACCTGATGGCCGCGCTGCGCAGCCAGGGCTTCGAGACCACCATCATCGCCACCGGGCCGCGCGGGGCCGACACCCAGGCGGTGCAGGCCTTCCGGCTGGGCGCCCGCGACTACCTGGGCAAGCCGCTGCGCGAGGCCGAACTGGTGTCGAGCCTCGACCACGCCCTGGCCGATGTGCGGCTGCGCCGCGAGCGCGAGAGCCTGTCCGAGCGGCTGGCGGCGGCCAACCAGCAATTAGAAAAGCGCGTCAAAGAGCTGACCACGCTGGCCGGCATCGGCAAAGCGGTGACGGCCGTGACGGTGCTCAGCCAGTTGTTCACGCGGCTGCTCGAAGCCGGGCTGTTCGTCACCGACGCCGACGTGGGCTGGCTGATGCTGGCCGAAGAAGCCGTGGGCAAGCCCATTCTGCGGGCCGGCAAGAACCTGCCCAACCTGAGCACCATCCGCCTCAACCAGCCGTGGGACGACGGCATCTCGTCGCTGCTCATGCTGTCGGGTGAGGGGCTCACGCTGGCCGGGTCGGCGCTGGCCAAGCTGCGCGCCGGGCAGGTGGTCAAGGCCGCCGTGGCCGTGCCGCTCAAGGCCAAGGATAAGATCATCGGCGTGATTGTGGCGGGTAACCGCACCGGGCGGCCCTTCAACGAGCGCGACCAGGCCATGCTGTCGGCCGTGGCCGACTACGCCGTGATCGCCATTGTCAACGGGCGCTTCTTCCAGGCCATGGAAGCGCGCATGCAGTCGCTCCTGCAGGGCTACGAAGCCCAGGTGGCCGACCACGCCCGCAAAGACCAAAATCTCCAGCGCATCGCCCAGCAGTTACGCGCCCCGCTCATCCAGGCGCGCGGCACGCTCGATCCGCTGGTGAACGGCCAGGGCGGCCCGCTGGCCCCCCGCCAGGCCGAAAGCATCCACGCCGCGCTCGAACGGCTGGCCGCCTTGCAGCGGCTGGTCGATGAGCTGCCCGCCACGGCCCGGGCCGCCGGCGGGGCCAAGACCACTACCTGAGCGCCCCCGCTGGCCGGCGAGTAGTACCAGCGGCCCCTCCGCCCCACCCCGCCGCGTGACTCGTAAGTGGCAGTTTTCAATGCTATCATACGCACGGTGGTCCCTCTCAGCAGGAAGCGGACATGGCCGGCGAAAAAGTCTTAGTCATTGACGACTCGCGCGAGATGCGCGATTTGATGGTCAACTACATTCTGCGGCCCAACGGTTACAACACGTTGATGGCCGAAAACGGCATGGCCGGGTTGACCATGGCCCGCCAGGCCACGCCCGACCTGATCATCGCCGACATGCGCATGCCGGAGCTAACCGGCCTGGAACTGGCCCAGATGATCCTGCGCGAGGGCCTGGGCATTCCGGTGATCCTGGTGACGGCCGAAGGCTCAGAAGAGCTGGCCAAGCTGGCGCTGCGCAGCGGCGTGGCCGATTACATCATCAAGCCGTTCAGCGAAGAAGA
>JAYUUW010000804.1:0-2501 GCA_043754665.1 Anaerolineales bacterium
ATGCCGCCGTTGATGCGGCTATCCTGCTCGCCGTAGATCGCCAGCACCGCCGCCTGAATGTTCGGCACATCGGCCGCCGGCGGCGGCGGCCCATAGAACGGCACGGCCGCCTTCAGCTCCGGCAGGTGCGTCGCCACCTGCCAGGTCACGCCGCCGCCAAAGCAAAAGCCCACCATGCCCAGGCGCGGGGCGTCCGCCTCCGGCAGCGTGGCCGTGTACTCCCAGCCCGAGCGAAAGTCCTGCACGTATTGGTCGGGCGTCATGCCGCTGAGCACGCCCGGCACGGCCTCGCTGCCCACCGCCGCCGTGCCGCCCGCGCGCGAGAGCAAATCCACTGCCAGCCCTACGAAGCCGGCCTTCGCCAGGCGGCGGGTTACGTCTTCAATGTGGGCCGTCAGCCCTCGGTTCTCATGGCACACTAGCACCACCGGGTAGGGGCCGGCCCCAGCCGGGCGCGCCAGATAGCCCCGCAGCGTGGCGTCCACACCGGGGAACTCCACCGGCCCGGCCACGATGTCCGGGTCGTCAGGCATCACCGTGCCCACAGCGGCGGCGGTGGCGGCCAGATCGGGCGTGTCCAACTCGTCCTCGGGCACGCTCGTCGCAGTCGCGTCTGCCGGCGGCGGCTCGGTGGCGGGCGTGTCAGTTGCCGCGCCCGGCGTGGCGCTGCCGGCGGCGGCGGTGTTCGGCGCAGTCGTCGCGGCGCGCGTCGCGGCCAGGGTCGCGGCCAGCGTGGCGGCGGCCTCGGGCGGCGGCGCGCAGGCGGCCAAGAAGCCCTCGGCCAGCAACAGGCTGCCGGTGATCGAGGCGATCAGCTTCAGCGCCTGGCGGCGGCTCAAGCGGCCCTCACTGTAATCTTCGACAAACTCCTCCGCCAAATAACGTTGAAAGTGATTCATAGCGCTCCCTGTCACCCATCGCAACGGCCCCGGTCGACGCAGCTCAATGGAGTGTATGCAAACAAGATGAAAGCGGCATGAGGGCCGCGGCGCTTAAACAGAAACGCCGCCGGGATCAGCCGGCGGCGCGCATAAGCGGGACAGCGGAGAGGGTGGGATTCGAACCCACGGTGGCCCGAAGGACCACAACGGTTTTCGAGACCGCCACATTCGGCCGCTCTGTCACCTCTCCACTGCGGATTATAACATGCCCCGCGGGGAGAGAAAAAAGGAAGCGATAGAGAAAAAGGCCGGGCCACCGCCGCGCTAAATCTCCACCGTCTCGTGCAGTTGCGGCGCGTACACCTCCGCCAGGCCCTCCACGTGCAGCGCCAGTTGCAGCGCCTTCAGCGAGGCCGGCTCGCCGTGCACCAAAAAGGTCTTCTGCACGCGCGGCAGCAGCGCCTTGCCCCAGCGCACCAGCAGGTCGTGCCCGGCGTGGCCCGAATAGCCGTTAATGGTCGCCACCTGCGCCCGCACCGGATACAGGTCGCCAAAAATCTTCACTTCTTTGGCGTGGTCGGCCAGGCGGCGGCCGAGCGTGTGCTCTGCCTGCCACGACACAATCAAGATCGTGTTGCGCGGGTTGCCGATGTTGTTGCGCAGGTGATGCAGAATGCGGCCCGACTCGCACATGCCCGAGGCGCTGATGATGACCAGCGGCCCGCGCTGCTCGTTGATGGCCTTGCTCTCCTCCACCGAGCGCGTGTAGGTCAGGCTCGAAAACTCCAGCGGCGAGCCGTTGCGCTTCAGGAACGCCTGCGTCTCCTCGTCGTACAGGTCCACGTGCTCGCGGAACACATCCGACACGTCGGTCGCCAGCGGGCTGTCCACATACACCGGCAGCGGCGGGATGGTGCCGGTGTGGATCAGGCGGTTCAGCTCGTACACGATCTCCTGCGCCCGCCCCACCGCGAACGACGGAATGATGATCTTGCCGCCGCGCTTGACCGTCTCCAGCACCACCTCCGACAACTCGGCGTAGGCGGCCTCCGGCGGCTGGTGGTCGCGCCCGCCGTAGGTGGCCTCCATGATGGCGAAGTCCACGTCGTGCAGCAGCGTGGGGTCGCGCAAGATCGGCAGGTTCATGCGGCCAATGTCGCCCGAGAAGGCCAGCCGCACCTTGCGCCCGTTCTCGTCAATATCCAGCACCACGCTGGCCGAGCCGAGCATGTGCCCGGCATCGTAATAGGTGGCCGTCACGCCCGGCGCGACCGCAAACGCCTTCTTGTAGGGCTGCCCCACAAACTGCTTCAGCGCCTGCTCGGCGTCTTGCTCGGTATACAGCGGCTCGACATGCTCGCTGCGGCCTTTGCGCGCCGCCCGCCGATTGATGTACTCGGCGTCGCTCTCCTGAATGCGGCCCGAGTCGCGCAGCATGGCCCCGGCCAGGTCGCGCGTGGCATGCGTGGCGTAAATCGGGCCTTTGAAGCCCTGGCGCGTGAGGTTGGGGATCAGCCCCGAGTGGTCAATGTGGGCGTGCGACAGCACCAGCGCGTGCAGCTCGCTGGGCTTGTGCAGAAAGTGCCGGTTGCGATACTCAGCGTCGCTGCGCCGACCCTG
>JAYUUW010000805.1:0-6947 GCA_043754665.1 Anaerolineales bacterium
CGGGGTCAGGTCCGCGGCCGTGGGGCCGGTGCGGTTGTACTGGATGAAGACCAGATTCCACAGCTCGAGGAAGCGCGGGCAGTCGCCGTTGACGCGGCAGACGTGGCCCGGCACAGCCTGCTTGTCGCAATATTCCACACCGCGCTCGAAGTGGATTTCGCTGTCGGGGCCGCACGGGCCGACTTCGGCCATTTCCCAAAAGTTGTCTTTGCGGCCGAAGAAGAGCAGGTGGCTGGGATTGAAGCCCGGCTGGCGGCGCCAGACTTCGGCGGCCTCGTCATCGCGCGGGACGACGCCATCTCGTCTTCAAAGCAGGTGGTCCAGAGTTTGTCTTTGGGCAGGCCCCACACGTCGGTCAGCAACTGCCAAGCCCAGGTAATGGCCTCGGTTTTGTAGTAGTCGCCGAACGACCAGTTGCCGAGCATTTCAAAAAAAGTGTGGTGGGTGTTGTCGCGGCCCACATCTTCCAGGTCGTTGTGCTTGCCGGCCACGCGCATGCATTTTTGGGCGTCGGCCACGCGGGTGTAGGGCCGGTCGTCCTGGCCCAGGAACACGTCTTTGAACTGCACCATGCCGGAATTGGTGAACAGCAAGGTGGGGTCGTCGCCCGGCACCAAAGAGGCCGAGGGCACAATGGTGTGTGACTGTTCGGCGAAGAAGTCGAGAAACGAACGGCGGATTTCAGCGCCGGTCCGGGGCGTTTCGGGGGACCGAGCGGAGGCTTTTTTGGACATGCGTGACTAACTCCCAGCGGACGCGATGTGTGATGCGCGGAGGGAATTATACGCGAGAAACGGGCCATTGGGGGAGGCCGGCGCACGGTGCGGCTGGTATAATGCGCGTCCGCACGACGAATTCTCGGAGGCTGGCATGAATCTGGACGATCAGGTCGCCTTGCTGATGCAAGGCACCGAATATGGCGACGACAACATCAAGGCCAACATGGCCCGCGACCTGCGCGCGCGCCTGGCGCAGGCCGAAGCCGCTGGCCGCAAGCTGCGCGTTTACTGCGGCTATGACCCGACCTCCAAAGACTTGCACCTGGGCCACACCATCACCATGCGCAAGCTTCGCCAGTTTCAAGACTTAGGCCATGAAGTTACCTTCCTCATCGGCAGCTACACGGCGCTGGTGGGCGACCCGTCGGACAAGAACAAGGCCCGCCCGATCTTGACCCAGGAGCAGGTGGCCGAGAATGCGCACAGCTACGCCGACCAGGCTTTTCGGATTTTGGACCCGCAGCAGACGAAGGTGCGCTACAACGGCGAGTGGCTGGCCGAGATGTCGCTGCTCGACGTCATCCGGCTGGGCCAAAACTTCACCATCCAGCAGTTCCTGACGCGCGAGAACTTCGCCAAGCGGCTGGAGGCGGGCGAGCCGATTTACCTGCACGAGACGTTTTACGCGCTGATGCAAGGCTACGACGCGGTGGCGATGCAGACCGATGTGCAGGTGGGCGGCACCGACCAACTGTTCAATATCATTGTGGCGGGGCGCAAGCTGCAAGAGGCGCTCGGGCAGAAACCGCTGGTGGGCATCATCACCGGCATCCTGCCTGGCACCGACGGCGTGCTGCGGATGTCGAAGTCGACCGGCAACGTTATCCCGATTGACACGACGGCGGCCGATATGTACGGCAAGGTGATGAGCCTGCCCGACGCCGCGATGGTCAAATACTTTGAGCTGCTGTCGCGCTACACGCCGGCGCAGATTGCGCAGGTTGCGGCGGAACTGGCGGCCGGCACGCGCCACCCGCGCGACACCAAGATGGAACTGGCCCGCGAGATCGTGGCCATCTTCTACGGTGACGCGCATGTGGCCGAAGCCGAGGCGAACTTCAAGCGCGTGTTCCAGCGCGGTGACGTGCCGGACGACATGCCGGAGATCACCTACACTGGCACACCGCTGCTGGTGGACTTTTTGGCCGAGCACGCGCTGGCTGCTTCCAAGAGCGAGGCCCGGCGGCTGATGGCGCAGAACGGCGTGCGGCTGAACAGCCAGACAGTATCCGATGTGGCCACGCATCTGGACGCCGATGAAGTCGTCATCCAGGTGGGCAAGCGCAAGTTCGTGCGGGCCAAGCGCGACTAGCCGGGGCCGCGACTACGAAAACGAACTAAAAGGAGGCCGATGATTTTCCATCGGCCTCCTTTTTTGATTCTGGGCTGCGCATAGCCAGCAATTCATACGCGGCCCACGCCCGATGCCGGTGACGGCAGGCGAGGCTATGCGAATCGGGCGGGCGATCTCACGGGCTGGCGATGGCGTCGGCCAGCAGCTCGCGACCGATCGTCGCGGCAGAGGCAACGGTGCGCCCTTCCAGCAGCACCACGACGGCGTAGCGCGCTTGGGTTTGAGGCCCAAACGCCATAAACCAGGCCAGGGGCTCGCCCACCGAGCCGGTGATGGCTTTGGCCGTATAGCCCACCGCCAAAATGCCGCGGACTTGGGCGGCGGCTTCGGCCGAGATGACGCGCACTGGCGGCCCGGCGGGCACTTCCGGCCGCCAGACGCCCTCGGCGTTTTGCGTGGCCATCACCAACTGCGGCGCGGGCATCAGGCCATCGCCGGCAATGGCCGCGACAGCCAGCGCGAGGTGCAGCGGCGTGACGGTCAGCGCGCCCTGGCCGATGGCGGCAATGGCTTCGTCGCCGGCCGCGACAGTGGCGGCGCCGGTGGCGGCGGTGGTCGGCAGGCTGATGGCCGGGGCCGTGGTCAGGCGAAAGGCCTCAAACAGTCGCTGCAAACCGGCGGTGCCCAGGCTCGCGCCGACCGCGCCCGTAGGGCCGGGGCAGCCGAACAACAGGCTCTCGCGCAGGGTGACGGCGGCGAGGCGGGGGGCGATGCGGCAGGGCAACAGGGTATCGTCGACCACCTGCGACTGCTGAGTGGCGGTGAACGTCTGGGTCAGGTCCAAGACGCCCGCCTTGGCCGCGCCGGCCAGTACCAGAGGCCACAACGCACCGCCCGGCTGGTAGAGCGCCAACGTGGCGCGGTTGAGCAGCGGCGCGGCCGGGTCGCTCACCAGGCCTTCCCATTGGTCGTCGAGCAGGTTGGCATCGAAGGTAGGGTGCGAGGCCAGCGCCAGAATCTCGCCGGTCTGCACATCGAGCAGCACCACCGCGCCGGTCTGCCGGCCCAGGGCGGCGTCGGCCTGACGCTGGAGTTCGAGGTCGAGCGTCAGGCGCACGCCTCGCCCACCCGGGGGCGTGCCGAGCACGGTGGACTGCCAGAAGTAGTCGAACGGGTCGATGCCCGCGTCGCCGTGCAAGACGCCATCGAAGGCCGCTTCAAGGCCGGCGCTGCCGTAGAGTGGCGACACGTAGCCCAACACTGGGGCCAACAGCGCGTAGGGGTACGTGCGGGTGTAAGCGCCGGGGTCGCCCGTGGTCGCGGCCAGCAACGCGTCGTGCCGGTCGTAGATCGCGCCGCGCGGCACACGCAGCTCGGCCAGCAGGCGGCGTGGGTTGTCGGCGCGGGCCAGCAGGTCGTCGCGCCGCACAAAGGCCCAGTAGCCAGAGGCCAGGGCAATCGCCAGAAAGGCCGTCGCCACGGCCAGGGTCAGCCGGCGCAATTGCAGGTTCATGCCGGCGGGGCCTCGTCGGAGCGGGGGCGCTGCCAGCGGTCATCCGGGCTAGAGAGGCGCAGCAGCAGCCCGATCATGACGAAGGCGGAGACGAGCGACGAGCCGCCGTAACTGAGGAAGGGCAGCGTGAGGCCGGTGAGCGGCGTGAGCTTGATGACGCCGCCCATGATGAGGAAGGCTTGCAGCGCCAGCAATGCGGCCAGCCCGCCGGCCAGCAATTGACCGAACAGGTTGGTGGCCTCCAGCGCGATACGCAGGCCGCGAAAGACCACGGCCGCCAGCAGCCCCACGACCGCCAGCACGCCCAGCAAGCCCCACTCCTCGGCGATGGCGGCGAAGATGAAGTCGGAATGGGCGACCGGAATCACCCCCGGCACACCCAGCCCCGGCCCGCGCCCCGTAAGCCCGCCCGCCGCCAGCGCGATGAGCGATTGCACAATCTGGTACGAGCGCCCGCTGGGGTCGGCCCACGGGTTCCACCAGGCTTCAACGCGCAGGCGCACCACATCGAACAGGGCGTAGCCCAGCAGCGCGGCCAGCCCGAGCAGCGCCGCCCCAGCCAACACGTACGAAATTTGGCCGGAGGCCAGGTAGAGCATGACGATGAAGACGCCGAAGAACAGCGTACTCATGCCCAGGTCGCGCTGCGAGATGAGGATGAGGGCGCTAAAGCCCCACATGAGCACCATGGGCATGAAATAGACCCACGCGCGCGGGCGGGGCGAGCCGTCGGACCAGGTGCCGGGGGCGATGGTAGCGAAAAGCTGCTCGCGCCGGTCGGAGAGGTACGACGCTAGAAAGACGACCAGCAGGATTTTGAGGATCTCAGCCGGCTGCAAGTACAGGCCGCAGCAGCCCAGCCACAGCCGGTCGCCTTGGCCGGAGGGGTTGACGCCCAAGAACAGCGTAAGCGCGGTGAGCAGCAGCCCGGCCGCCAGCCAGGTGTAGCGGAAGCGCCGCAGCCAGCGCAGATCGCCGGGGAGCAGCACCAGGCCGAGCAGGGCGGCGGTAGCCACGGCCAGCCAGGCGGTTTGGCGCAGGCCAAAGGGGGGCGTGAGCCGCCAGATGACCACCAGCCCGAAGCCGGAGAGCAGGTAAACAATCGGCAGCAAATAGGGGTCATGCTCCGGCAGCCGCCGCCGCACCAGCCAGGTGGCGGCCAGGGCGCACAGCAGCCACACGCCGAAGATCAGCAGTGGCCCCCAGGTAACCGGTGACAGCCACACGCCGGCCCGCGCCGAGGGGATGAGGGCCAGCGCCGCCACCGCCGCCGCCATGAACAGGCCGGCCAGCAGCAGCAACCGGGTCTCGCGGCGGCGGACCGCGCTAAGCGACATACTTCTGGATCAGCAGCTTCAGCTTGTCCTTGGTAGCGGCGGGCACGCGGGCCGGGTCGGTCATGAGCGCGGCGGAGAGGGCAGTGGGGCAGGGGCAGGTCGTGCGGTCGGCTGCTCTGCCCAGGAGGTTCACCAGCGCCTGCTGCGCGATGGCGGTATTCTGGTTGATGATGCGAATGACCATCTCGACCGTCACGGCTTCTTCCGACACATGCCACACGTCGTAGTCGGTGACATGGGCCATGCAGGCGTAGCACAATTCGGCCTCGCGGGCCAGAAAGGCCTCAGGCGAGGTGGTCATGCCGACCAGGCTCATGCCCCACTGGCGGAAGGTGTTGCTTTCGGCCTTAGTCGAGAAGCGCGGCCCCTCAATCGTGACGAACGCGCCGCCCTGGTGCACGGCCACGCCGGTCTCCTCGACGGCCGCGAACAACTGCTGCGAGAGCGTGGGGCAGAACGGCTCGGCCACGCCCACATGCGCCACCAGGCCGTCGCCAAAGAAGGTGCGCGGGCGGTCCTTGGTGTTGTCGTACACCTGGTCGGGGATGACGATGTGGCCGGGGGCGTAGTCTTCGCGCAGGCTGCCGCAGGCGCTGACGGCGATGACGCGCTCGACGCCCAGCAGTTTGAGGGCGTAGATATTGGCGCGGTAGTTGACTTCGGAGGGCGTCAAACGGTGGCCCCGGCCGTGGCGCGCCAGAAAGGCCACGCGCTGCCCGGCCAGCGTGCCGACGACCACCGGGTCGCTGGGCTTGCCGAACGGGGTGGTCACATCGTGCTCTTCGATGTCGCTCAGCCCGGCGATGTTGTATAGGCCCGAGCCGCCGATGATGCCTAACGAGGGTGAGTCGGTCATGGTCTGCCTCCGCGACTAGTTTACCGTGCATTGTACCGCAAAGGTTTGAGGTAGAATGCAGGTCACCCTGCTCAGGGGCCCCGCTGGTGTACCCACCCGGAGACTGCGCATGAACATCCGAGAAATCCACGAAAACGACATCGAAGCCGTGATTGAACTGTTTCGCAAAAACTACGGCGACGACTATGCCATTCCGGAGTTCTACGATCCGCAGTGGGTGAAGCGCGGCATCTACTCCGACCATATCATCTGGTTAGTGGTGGAGGAAGACGGCAAGATTCTCGGCTCAGGGGCGTGCATCCTCAACTACGGCGACTACAACGACCAGATCGGCGAGATCGGCCGGCTGGTGGTCGACCCAGATGCGGGCGGGCGCGGGCTGGGGCGCGCCATCCTGGCGGCGCTGGTGGATGCCTCCGATGAGCGGGTAGAGTTCGCCTTCGCCGAAGCGCGCACGGTGCACCCCAAGACGCAGCGCATTGACGACCGCATCGGGTTGGTGCCGCTGGGCTTCCTGCCCATGTATTACCTGATGAGCTGGCGCGAGAGCCTGGTGCTCAGCGGGCAGTTGTTCGGCAACGGCCGGCATCTGCGCCGGCCCGGCACGGCCGAAGTCATCGCGCCGGTGGCGCCGCTGGCCGCGCTGTCGCTCAAGAACCTGGAGCTAGACGAGGCCGTCACCGTGCGCGCGAATGCCCGCGCCTACCCGTTCGACACGGCGCTGAGTGTTGCGCCGCTGACGGGCTCGTCGCTGGTGCGGCTGCTGCGGATTGAACAGGGCCGCGTGTTTCAGCCGGAGGTGTTCGGCTCGATGCAGATCGACCAGGGCCTTTCGACGCTGCGCGCCAAGAAGGCCGAGTACCTGGTGGCGGCCGACGGCGAACGCACGCTGGGCGCGGTGGGCTACGTGGGCGATGAGCACAACCACAGCGTGCGCATCACCGAGTTGATTGCGGCCGACGAGGCCGTGAAGGGCAGTCTGCTGCGCCTGGCAGTGGAAGCGGCCGAGGAGCGCTTTGAGGCCGAGATCATCAAGTGTGATGTGGCGGCCACCAGCCCCCGCGCCCAGCAGACGTTGTTCGAGATGGGCTTTCTGCCCGCCGCCTATGTGCCGGGGATGGTCTTCCACGGCACCTCGCGCTGGGACATCGTGCGGATGATCAAGCTC
>JAYUUW010000806.1:0-3667 GCA_043754665.1 Anaerolineales bacterium
CGCTGAGGGCGGGCGCCGCGGCCAGGTCGGCGGCGGCCCAGGCCAGCGGCCGGCGGGCGGCGGCTTGCGCGCCGGAGAGCGGCGTGGCGGTTGCTTGGACCGCACTAAGGCCGGTTTCCGACCAGAGCGGGTCGGCCTGCCCAGCATAGACAGCGTAGCTGCGGGCGGCGAGATCGGCCACGACGGCGCCCTCGGCGCTGGTGTAGGCCAGATAGCGCTGGTCGAAGGACGTCTGCGGGTAGCGGCTGTCGGGCGCAATCGGCGGCAGCGCGGCCAGGGCCTGCGGCCGGTTGGGCGCGTCGGTGGCGAGCATGGAGAGCACCAATTGGTCAGCGGGGCGCGCGGGAGTCGTGGCGGTGCCGGGGTGCCAGGTGGGCACCTCCAGCAGCAGGCGGTCGCCGGCCCAGCCGTAGAGATGGGGGGTAATGCCGGAGACCGAGAACAGCACCGTCTCGGCATGGGTAGCCAGGTCGAGCACGGCCACGGCGTTGGTGAGCGGGATGTCGTCGCCGGGCGCGAGGTCGAGCGGCTTGAGGAAGGCAAGGCGCTGCCCGTCGGGGCTGATGAACAGCGGCGCGTTAGCGCGCCCGGCGGGCAGGACGGCGTGGCGGCCGGCGGCATCAAGTCGCCAGAGCGCCAGGGTGTTGTCGACGGCGAGGATGCTGCCATCGGGCAGGAAGCGGGCCGCGAGGGCGACGAGGCCGAGGCGGTCGAGTTGGTTGGGGGCGCGCAGGGCCAACTCACGCTCGGGCAGCAGCAGGACGAGCGCCGAGTCGCCCTGCACATCGAGCACGAACGTGTCGGCGGCGGCGCGGGCGGGGTGCGCGGCGGCGGGCAGGCCGAGGAGCAGGAGTGCCAGGAGGACGAGAATTCGCCTGTGAAGACGCTGCATGGAGAGGGAGTATCCCAGAATCGTGCCAAGTCGCAAGGCTATTTGGTTAGAAAAGAGAGGCGGGGAGGAGAGGTCGGAGGTCAGAGGTCGGAGGTCGGAAGGCAGCGGAAGGATAAACGGGGCTGGACAGTTGCGGGGCGGCGGCCGGGGCGTAGAGGTCGGAGGGCAGCGGAGGGATAGAGGTGAGGGATACAAAATGTGCTGGTTAGGGGAATAAAAGGGGCTGGGCAGTTGCGGGGCGGCAGGAGAGTGGTATAGGATGGAACGGGCTGAGGGGCGGCGGGTTGGCAGGCGCGCGTCAGGGGGGCTGGGGGTAACTGAAACGGAGAAGCGGATGCTGCGTGATTTTGACTCGCCTTATTTGGCTATGCTGAAGAACCGGATCGACCTGCACCATGTGCCGTTCAGCGAACGCGGCGCGCGGCTGATGGTGTTCCGCACGGGGCAGACGCTGAATGTACGGCTGGCCGAGCGCTGGCTGAAGCAGGAGCCGCGCCTGTCGGCTTACCGCGAACGGCCGCCGCTGGTCGACGCCTGGCAGTTCACCGACGCCGACGGGACGCCGCTGCCGATCACCGTGACGACGTATGCCCACCGGATTGATATCGCGACGGCGGTGGGCGACTTCAGCCTGGTGTTTGTCGACACCGAGACGCTGCTGCTGACGCTGCCGGCGGCGGCCTGCGGCATCACCTTCAAGGCCAACCTGGATCGGTGCGAGCCCGACCGGCGCGGCGGCATCCTACGGCTGACGGGCGACATCCGCCGCAATATCGCTTACACCACCAACGCCCCCCTGCTCCGCAACGAGACAACCGGCAGCGGCACGGGCAGCCAAACGGTGCGGCTGGGCTTCGGCGCGCACCCCAAGAGTGATAGGGCCGGCGACGGCAGCCGCGCCATGCTGCTGAACATCACCCCCCGGCTGGGGTTCAACCGCTGGGTGCCGCCGGCGCAGGCCACGCTCGACGCGGCGGCCGAGCGCTGGCACCGCTGGTTCGCCGCTGCGCCGCCGGTGCGGGCTGACCTGCAGGCGCAGTATTACTATGCCTGGTGGATCATGCGGGCCGGGCTGATCTCAACTCGGTTCTACACCACGCGCGAGGCCATGACGCCCTCCAAGCTGCACTATGTGGGCGTGTGGCAGTGGGATGCGTATTTTCACGCGCTGGCCTACCGGCACATAGAGATGAACTTGGCGAAGGACCAAATCCGGATTGTGCTCGACCACCAGCGCGCCGACGGCATGATCCCTGACGCGATTCACGACGAGGGCACGGTGACGCGGCTGCTGCTGCCGGTGGAGGCCGATGTAACCAAGCCGCCGCTGCTGGCCTGGGCGGCCTGGAAGCTGTACCAGGCGGACGGCGACCGCGAGTTCCTCGACGAGATTTACGAGCCGGTGGTGCGCTGGAACGACTGGTGGTTCGCGCACAACGACACCGACCAGAACGGGCTGTGCGAGTATCAGCACCCGTTTTCGTCGGGGCTGGACGACAGCCCGCTGTGGGACGACGGCATGCCGGTGGAAGCGCCGGACCTGAACACCTACCTGTGCTTGCAGCAAGAGGCGCTGGGCTGGATGGCGGGGGTGATCGGCCTGCCGGCCGAGGCGGCGCGCTGGGAGGCCCGGGCGCAAGCGCTGGCCGAACGGATGCTGGGGCAAATGTGGGATCCGGCGGCGGGGATGTTCTGGGCCTGCCGCGCGCCGGAGCGCCAGCGCGTGAACGTGCGCACGCCGTTCAACCTGTTCCCGCTGCTGACCGGGCGGATGCCAGCGGCGGTGGTGCAGCAACTGGTGGCGCACCTGACCGACGAGCGCACGTTCTGGCCGCGCTACCCGGTGCCGACGGTGGCGCTGGACGACCCCAAGTACGACTCGCAGACCATGTGGCGCGGGCCGACGTGGGTGAATGTGAACTACCTGCTGGTGGAGGGGCTGCGGCGGGCTGGGTACCCGGCCGAGGCCGGGGCGCTGCGGCGGCGCACGTTGGAGATGATGCTGGGCGACAAGGACATGTTTGAGTACTACCAGCCGGAGACCGGCGAAGGGCCGCCCAAGGCCGCCTCGACGTTTGGCTGGTCGTCGGCGCTGTTTATCGAGCTGGCGATCGAGGAATCGAAGGAGAACCCCGGCTAACACGAATTACCCTATTGACGGCGGCGAAAAACTGGATACGATAAAGCGAGGTGGTAAAACGATTTAGTAAAACCATTTAGCAAAATATTTCACATGGCCAAACGGGTATCGGCACGCGACGTGGCAGAACGCGCCGGAGTATCGCGCACGACGGTGTCGTTCGTCCTGAACGATGTGCCCGGCATCCGCATTAGCGACGAAACGCGCCGCCTGGTGCTGGAGGCCGCCCGCGCCCTCGACTATCACCCCGACGCCACCGCCCGGCGCATGGTCAGCGGACGCACCCACGTGGTGGGGTTTGTGCTCCGCCAAAGCCCCGACCAGGCCCTGGCCGACCAGTTCGTGCCGAGCGTGCTCAACGGCTTCTCCCAAGCGGCCACCACCCAAGACTACAAAGTATTGTTTGAATCCATCGCGCCGAACGACGACAGCGGCGGCTACACGCGCCTGCTGCGCGCGCGGCATGTGGACGGCATTGTACTGTCCGGCCCCCGGTCGGACGACGAGGAATTGCTCAAGCTGCACGGCACCGGCGCGCCGGTGGTGCTGCTGGGCCAACTGCCCGGCAGCAACATTCCGTGTGTCGATGTGAACAACCGGGGCGGCGCGCGGCTGGCGACGGACCATTTGCTCGA
>JAYUUW010000807.1:0-5413 GCA_043754665.1 Anaerolineales bacterium
GGCCGACTTCTTCTACGGCGAGCTGAAGCGTCGCCCCATGATCTTCGCCCTGGTCAACGACGCCTAGCGCCGTCAGCCTAACGGCCGTTCTAACCGAAACACAACCCCCGCGCCGGGGTCGGAGGCCATCGCCCCCGGCCCCGGCGCGGGCCTTAAGTGCGGCCCTGCGGCTACACGATGAATTGCTGACCGCAGCGCTGTTAGGGCGCTGCCCTCCCCAGCCGGCGCAGGCCGGCTTCGCTTTCTGTTGCCCGCGACTTCAGTCGCCGGGGTCAAAGTCAGCCCCCAGCCTGAAACACACCGCCGCCCGGCCGCCAGGGCAGGGCAATCGCATCTAAATGTGCGATGTTGACCGATCAGACACTTTTACCTGTCATTTCGAAGCCGGCCTCAGGTCGGTGGCCCTCACACTGCCCTTTGGCCGGTGAGAAATCTCGGACAATGATAGCCAGCGCCATGTTTCTGAGCCCATTTCGGCTCTTTCTCAACTAACGGAATTAAGATGCGATTGCCCTGGGCCGCCAGGTTGCCGATGCCCCCCGGCCGTGTATAATGCCTACAGTCAGGCTGAATCCGTTAAAGGTATGGAATTGGTAAGACGCGGTTTAAGTATTGCACAATGGCTGGTGGTCGGCGCGCTGTTGGCGGGGTGTAAAACCCCCGGGCCAACCCCCAGCCGCACCCCGACCCTCATCCAGGCGACCCAGACGGCGGTTGTGCTCACCGCAACCGCCGCCCCTACCGCCACCCCCGCGCCCACAGCGACCCCCGTGCCGCTCATGGCGACGGTGAACGGGCAAGACCTGCTTCTGGCCAGCTATGACCAAGAGCTGGCCCGCTGCCAAGCGGGGCTCACCGCCGCCGGCCTCGACCCGGCCACTTGCCCCGCCACGGTATACGACACCCTGGTGGAGCAGGCCGTGGTGGAGCAAGCCGCCACCGCCGCCGGCCTGAGCGTGGCTCCGGCCGCGGTCGACGCCGCGCTGGCGACCATTACCGCCGAACTGGGCGGGCCAAGCGCCCTCACCGCCTGGCTGCAAGTCAACTTGTATACCCCCGAGCAGTTGCGGGCGGCGCTGGGGGCCGAGCAATTGCGGGCGCAGATGATGGCCCAGGTGGGCGCGGCCGTGCCGCCGACCGCCGAACAGGTGCATGCCCGCGATATTCTGCTGACCGACGCCGCCACCGCCCAAACTGTGCTCGACTTGCTGGCCGGTGGCTCGGATTTTGCACTACTAGCCCTCAACTACTCGCGCGATCTCGGCAGCCGCGCGGCCGGCGGCGATTTGGGCTGGTTCCCGCGCGGCGGGCTGACCCAGCCCGAGGTGGAAACCGCCGCCTTTGCCCTGGAACCCGGCCAAACCAGCGCGGTGATTGCCAGCCCGCTGGGCTTTCACATCCTCCAGGTGCTGGAGCGCGACCCGGCCCGCCCCTTAAGCCCGGCCGCCGCCGCCACGCTGCGGGCCGGCGCCTACACCGCCTGGGTGCAGGCCCGCCTGGCCGAGGCCGTCATCGTGCGGCACCTCAGTCCATGACCTTTGGCGCTCACCGGCCGTTCGACGGCTGGGGGGAGAGATAGTAATGGATGCGACCGCTCGCGGCTCAATCGCCCCACGCCCAGCCCGCCGCACCGGGGCCGGCTGCCTGGGCACCGTCTTCAATCTGCTCACGGTCATCCTGGTCGTGCTCACCTGTGTGGTGGGCGCGGGGGTGGCGGTGCTGTTTCAGTTCCCCGATGTGCTGCGGTTCATTCCGGGCGGCAGCGCCTACATTCCGCCGACCGCGCCGGCCGTGGCCCAGGTGCTCCCCCTGGCGACGCTCGCGGTGATCGCGCCGGGGGCTAGCCCGACCCTCAGCCCCGACGACGCCGTCTTCCCGACCCTGCCGCCCGAGTGGACTCCGGTTGACACGCCCACCGTAACCCACACGCCGCTGCCGCGCACTGAGACGGTCGTGCCTACCGAGACCCCGGCGCGCGCCACCCGCACGCCCACCAACACCAACACGCCCGAGTTCACGCCCACGCGCACCCCCACGCCTACGCGCACCGGGCCGCCGCCCACCGCCACCAACACACGCTCGCCGCAGGCCTACACCCTGCAAACCGGCAGCCCGACCTACCTGGCGAACTTCTTGAACAACGCCGGCTGCAACTGGTTTGGCTTTACCGGGCAGGTGTTCGCGCTCGACGGCCGGGTGGTCATTGGCCTGGTGATTAAGGCGCGCGCCGGCGATATTGATTTGCCACAGGTGGTGACGGGCAGCGCCTCGGCCTTCCCCGGCGGCTATGAGGTCTACCTGAACGACCACCCCATCGCCGCCACCGACGTGTACAAGATTCAACTCTTCAACAACACCGGCACGGCGCTGTCGGAACAGTACACCATCCCCACCTTCGGCGACTGCACCCGCAACGTGGTGATGGTCAACTTCGTGCAGAACCACTAAGGCGGCCGGATGGGCACGCTGTATGTGGTGGCCACCCCAATCGGCAACCTAGAAGACCTCACCGCCCGCGCCCGGCGGGTGCTGGGTGAGGTGGGCCTGGTGGCGGCCGAAGACACGCGCCGCACCGGCCACCTGCTGACCCACCTGGGCCTGCACACCCCGCTGACCAGCTACTTTGAGCACAACAAACTCGCCAAGCTCGATCACATTCTGAGCGCGCTGGAGGCCGGCGACGTGGCCCTGGTGTCAGACGCCGGCACGCCCAACCTCTCGGACCCCGGCTTCGAGTTGGTGCGGGCGGCCCTGGCGGGCGGGCACGCCGTGGTGCCGGTGCCGGGCGCGTCGGCGCTGCTGGCGGCGCTGGTGGCCTCCGGCCTGCCCACCGATGCCTTTGTGTACCTGGGCTTCTTGCCGCGCAAGGCGGCCGAGCGCCGCAGCCTGCTGGCCGGCGTGGCCCGCGAGCCGCGCACGCTGGTGGCTTATGAAGCGCCGCACCGCCTGCTCGAAACGCTGGCCGAGGTGCTGGCCCAACTGGGCGACCGGCCGGTGGCGGTGGCGCGCGAGTTAACCAAGCTGCACGAGGAAATCTTTCGCGGCCCGGTCAGCGCGGCGCACGCCCACTTCGCGGCCGGCGAGGTGCTGGGCGAGATCACGCTCGTCATCGGCGGCGCGCCGGCGGCAGCGGAGGCGGCCTGGCCCGAGGCGCAGGTGCAGGCCGAGGTGGCCGCGTTGGTGGCCCGGGGCCTGCGCCTGAAAGACGCGGCCCGCCTGGTGGCCGACCGTGCCGGCTGGCCGCAGCGCGAGGTGTACCGGCTGGCGGTCGAGGCCGCCGCCGCGTCTGCCGCGCCGCCGTCCGAAGCGCCCGGGTCGTAAGCCGCGCGCCCGATTACCCTCCCTCTAGGACGAAAACGCATGGACCTTGATAATCTCGACACACTGCGGGCGCATGACTCGCGCCAATTGCTGGCGGCGATTGACGCGCTGCCCGACCAACTCGAGGCGGCCTGGGCGCGGGCTCAAACCTGGCCGCTGCCCGCCAGCGCGCTACTGCCCGCCCCCCAGCCGCGCCCGACGGCGGTGGTGCTGGCGGCGGTCGGCTCCGGCGCGCTGGCGGCCGAGATCGTGGTGGGATTACTGGCGGCGAGTTGCCCGGTGCCGCTGGTGGTCTGGACGCAAGCTGGTCTGCCCGCCTTTGCAGGTCCGGGGACGCTGGTGATCGCGCTGCGGTCGACCGAGTCCGAGGCCGAGCCGGCCAGCGCGGCCCAAGGGGCGGCTGAGCGCGGGGCGCAGGTGCTGCGCCTCGACTGGCCCTTTGACTTGCCCGCCAGCGTGACGACCGGGGCGTGCGTGCTCTTGCTCCTGGGCCTCCTGGCGCGGCTTGGGCTGGCGGATATCAGTGCGGCCGAGGTAGCGGCGGCCGGGGCGGCGGTCCGCCTCCAGCAAACGCGGTTGCGGGCCGTGTCACCGGTGAGCGCTAATCCGGCCAAGCGCATGGCGGGCCAACTCATGGACCGCCTGCCGCTCATCTTCGCGGCCGAGCCGTTGGCGGCGGTGGCGCGCTATTGGCAGGCCCAGATCAACCGGCTGGGGCGCGCGCTGGCCGCCGCCGAAACCGTGCCCGACCTGGCCTATGTTGGCCTGGCCGGCACCGAGCAGCCCGAAGCGCTGGTGCGTAAGTACATGGTGCTGGCGCTGCGGTCCAGCTTCGGCGCGGCCGACGGCTTAACGGCGCAGTGCCGCCTGGCGTACATGACCGCCGGCTTCAATACCGATGAGGTGGCGGGGGTGGGGCCGTCGGCGCTGGCGCACGCGTTCACCGCCATGCACTACGGCGACTACGCGGCCTACTACCTGGCCCACTGCTACGGCGTCGACCCGAGCGGCGTTGCTTGAGTTTCCAATTGAGAACTCGACTGTCATTGGCGCTAGAAGGCTTGGGATAGTCGCAGCCGTTGTCATAGAGCCGACGACAAAAAGCAGCACGAGGGCCGGCCCTGCCGGCCCGAAGTGCTGCTTTTTGTCGCAAGGGTCAGATAGCTGCTATTACCAACCCCAACTTGCGATGAGCCGGTCTGCCGACGTTGTGAAGCGCGCCTTAGCACCCATCAATAATGACGGGTTTCAAGCTGCCAGTTGAAGGGTCAATTGTGTGTCGGCTACGGCTGCCGGAAGACCAGCAGCCACGATCCGGGGAAGGTACCGCCGCCCGCGTCGCCGCAGTTCTCGACGGTGAGGTCCTCGACCGTGAGCGAGGGGCTTTCGGCCAGGTGGACGGTATAGACGATGCCGGGCGTCATGGTGAAGTCGCCGTAGCCGGGGCCTTGGTCGGGCTTGAGGCCGGTGTAGAAGTGGTCGAAGCCGCCCTCCCAGGTGACCACGATTTCAACGCCGGGGACCGGCACCGTGCCGGCGTTTTCAGTCTGCACCTGGATCAGCGGCGCGCCCAGCGTAGGATCGCACACCAACTGCTGGCCCTTGAAGTCGAACGCGCCCTGCGGCGTGGCCGTGGGTGTGCGCGTGGGCAGCAGTTGCGGCGTGATCGATGGGATGACGGTGTTGGTCGGCGGCGGTGTGGCGGTCGCGCTGGGCGTGCTGCTCGGCGTGGCCGTGACGGCCGCTACCTGCGTTTGGCCGGGCGCGGGCGTGGCGGCGGGGGTGCTGGTGGGGCCGCCGGCCAGCGCCACGGCCAGGTCCGCCACGGCGGCCACTTGCCCCTCGGCGGCGCCCGCCTCGGCCAACTGCTGGGCCAGCGCGGCCGTGGTTTGGGCCGAGTCAGCCCAGCCCAGCAGCGCCAGTCGGGTGCGGGCGCGGCCCAGGCTGCCATCGACGGCGAAGGCGCGGGCCGCGAGCTGCACATAGGCAGCCTGGTAGTCGGCGCGCAGCGTGTTGGGGCCGGTGTCAGTGTACTGCACCGGGCTGAGCACCCAGCTATACAGCAAGCCCAAGCCTACCCCGGCGGCCAATG
>JAYUUW010000808.1:0-7586 GCA_043754665.1 Anaerolineales bacterium
GCCGGGAAGTGACCGGCCTGGGGGTGCTGTAACGACGGACCGCCGCGAGCGGTCCGTTTTCATTTCAGGCCGTACCAGGCAATACCGGCCATGGCCAGCGCTTCCACGATGGCCCCGCCGCCCACGAACAAGAAGGCGTCTTGCCAGAACCGCAGCGGAAACAGCCGGATGAGCGAATCGGACCACAAGAAGGTCCAGGTGTTGTCGGCAAACAGCACTTCGTGGAACTGCGTGAAGAAGGTATTGAAGCTGACGAGGACGAAGAACACCACGATCAGCAGGAGGGCCACGGTCAGCCCGGAGCCGCTGAGCAGCGCCCCGCGCAGATACGACTTTTGCCCGGCCGCGGACAGCACGCCGACCGCCGCCAGACACAGCAGGCCCGCCACGGCCCACACCCGCAGCGCCCAGGTGGTCACGATCTTCACATCGAGCATGTGCTTCAGCTCGCGGTCGTTGTAGAAGCGGTTGCAGTCGCCGTCGAGATAGGCCGAGCACGACTCCACCGGCGCTTCGACGCCCGCCGGGAAGCGCAGCGCCGCCAGCCATGTGATGCCCTCGTTGTTGAGCAAGTAGTCAATCGACAGCTTAGAATACTTCAGCCGGTCGGCTTTGCTGATGCCATAGCTGTCATCGGGGAAACCCGGCAGGCTGTATTCGATATCGGGGAAGGTGTGCGTCATCAGAAGGCGCACATTGGTGAGCACCAGGACCATCGGGATCAGGGCAATCAAAATGACGCGGCAGGTGAAGATAAGCCAGGCGGGCATGGTGCGCATTCAGTCTCCGATACAGCGGCGGCAGTGAGGCGGGGATTATAGCAGGTGGGGGTCGCCGACAGTTCAGTCCACATCCAACTGGTAGATGCTCCCACTCAGCACAAAGTTAATCACAATCGAGTTCGTCAGCGCCTCCACCGGCGCCCAATCGTCGGTGAACACTGTGGTCGACACCGGCGTCGGCTGCAAGTTCGCCACCGCGCGGGCCACGGCATCGCGCAGCAGCACCGGCGTGGCCTCGGTCATCAGCGCCAGGTTGGCGGCCAGGTTCGCCGCGTCGGTTGGCTGCACTGTGGCATACACAATGCTGTTGAACGTGTCGGGCACATCCACCACATACACCGAGGGGAACACGCTCTGCAAGGTGCCCACCATCGCCTCGATCAGGCGGCGGTCGGTGAAGGTGCGGCCCACGTTGATCACCAGCGCGCCGTCGGCGGTCAGGTGGTCGCGCGCCTCGGTAAAAAACTCTTTGGTCGTCAAATGCCACGGAATGTACGGCAGCCGGTAGGCGTCCACGCCGATCACCGAATACAGGTTCTTTGAGTTCGCCAGCGCCCAGCGCCCGTCCTCCACGATCACATTCAGGTTCGGCTCGTTCATATCGAAGAAGCGCCGCCCCACGTCCACAATCGCCGGATCAATCTCCATGCCGTCAATCGGGATCGGCCCAAACACCTGCGTGTACTGCTTAGAGATCGTCCCCGCCGCCAGGCCGACCAGCGCCAGCCCTTGCACCTGGCTGGGCAAATGCGGCGGCGCATTGAAGAATGGCGCCGCCAAGAAGAAGTCCCAGGTTCCAAACGTCTCCAGGCCGGCCGGGTTGTAGATCGAGTGAATGCCCTGCCCCTCGTTGAGCAGCAGGTAGCGCGTGCCATCGCGCTCCACCACCTGGATGAAGTTGTAGGCCGACTCGCGCTCTTCTAACAGCCCGGCCGTGGGCTTGAGCGAGCCGGAGATCGTAAAGACCGCCAGCACTGCCACGACCAGCGGCATCCACAGGCTCAGCAGCGCCTTGCGCCGGTCTACCTGCCACAGCCCGCCCAACGCCACCAGCATCAAGATGCCCGCGAACAGCATGAACGTGCGCATGGTGCCAAGCGTGGGGATCAGCCATAGCGTCGGCGCAAACGTGCCCACAATCGAGCCGATGGTCGAGATCGCGTACATCCGGCCCGACACCTGCCCGGCATGGCGCGAGTCTGTCAGCGCCAGCCGGATGGCGAACGGCGAGACGCACCCCAGTAGCGTAATCGGCACCGAGAACAGCACCAGCACCGACAGGAACGAGCCGCCGATCACCGGCGCGTCGAACGCCTCCATGGCCTTGGCCGCAAAGGTCAGCACCGGCCGCGACACCAGCGGGGCCAGCCCCGAGGTAAAGGCCGCCCAGGTGAGCAGCGAGAAGAACGTCACTGGGTGCGGTGAGCGGTCGGCCCAGCGCCCGCCGATGAAGTACCCGGCCGTCAGGTAGAGTAGGATCAGGCCAATGATGTTGGCCCACACCAAGTTGCTGGTGCCGAAGACGTTGCCCAGCAGCCGGCTAGCCGCCAGTTCGACCGCCAGCGTGGTCATGCCGCCCGTAAACACCGCCAGGGCCAAATAGCCGCGCGAGATTGGTTTCAAGGGTTTTCCTTTTGAGTGCGCCTGGCGGGCATTATACCCGCTGCGCCATACCAAACGGGGCGGCCCCTTGGCCGCCCCGCTGCTGTTTAAGTTGCCACCCGCCCCACCGCTAGGCCGCGCTCGCCCCGCCAAAGCGCTGTGACGTGAACGACCCGTACGACAGCGCCGTTACCAGATCGTCGCCATAGGCCACGCGAAACGCCGGGATGCCGGCGCTCCACAGCGCCGCCACGATGCCGGCGTTGGCGTTGAAGCCGCCAAAGGTCGAGGCGTCAATCACCACCGCGATCACGCGCAGCCCGTGCCGTTTGAGGGCCTGCGCCCCCAGCACCCATTGCATGTCGCCCGACGAGGTCACCAGGATCACCGTCGTCCAGCGCGGCAGTTGCTGCGCCTCAATCGCCAGCGCGTCGGCCAGCGGAATGCGGCTCTCAGCGCGGAACATCGCCAGCGTCTCCAACATCTTGGTCAATTGGCGCTCGCCGCGGTCCGGCTGCACTACCTCGCGCGTGCGGCCATACGTCAGCAGGCCAATGGTGCGGTCGCGCCGCACGAAGTATTGCGCCAGTGAGGCCGTCGCCGACACCGCGTATTCCTCGGTGCTGCCCGGCAGCGTCACCTTCTCGGCCTTGCTCGGCCACAATACGTTTAGCGGCGCGTTTTCCGGCTCCGGCGCGGGCAGGCTGGCCTGCACACTGCGGTCGCCGTCCAGGAACAGCCAGATATCCGAGAGCGGGTCGAGCTCAAACTCTTTGACGATCAGCCGGTCGCGGCGGGCGGTCGAGGCCCAGTGAATGCGGTTGAACGAGTCGCCGGGGGAATAGTCGCGCACGCCGGCGGCGTTGGCGGTCACATAGTGCGTGCGGCGGCGCAGCGCGTCTCCGCCGGGCATCGGCCCCAGCGGCAGCGTGAAGTCGGGCAGGTCCACGGTCATGGGGTAGACCACAATGTGCGTGGTCTGCGGCACGGCCCGCGTCACCTGAAACAGCCCAAACGGGTCGCCCGAGGTCAGCGAGAGCGGCCCTAATTGAAAGCGCCCGCGCTCGCGGCACATGGTGCGCACCACCCACACCCGTTCGCGGTTCGGCCCGAGCGAATCGACCACCAGGCTGGCCTCGTGGCCGGGCAGGTCCGAATGGTCGCGCACCTCCAGCCACAGCTTCGGCACCGGGCTGGTGTTGCGCACCGCCAGCCGCTCTTCCAGCGGGCGGCCCACCTGCGCCCGCAGCGCGCGGGTGTGGCGGCCGATGCGAATGCGGTTGATGCCGGTCCAAGTCCACACCCCGGCGATGACGATGATCGTCAGCCAGAGATAGACCAGGTTGTAGAACAATTGGCGGCCGGTGACCAGCGCCCCAATCAGGCAGGCGGCCAGCAGGCCAAACACAATGAGGCGGCGCGCAAGCATCGCTTCAGCCTGCCGTTAGGGGCGCCGCAGCGTGCTGCCGCCCGGCACCGGCACCGCCGCCAAAATATCGCGGATGACCGAACGGGTCGAGATGTCCTTGATGCGCGCCGCCGGGCCGATGATGACCCGGTGCGCCAGCGCGGCGTCAGCCAGCGCCTTAATGTCGTCCGGGATGATGTAGTCGCGGCCGTGCAGCGCGGCCCGCGCCTGCGCGCTGCGGAAGAGCGCCAGGCTGCCGCGCGGGCTGGCCCCCAGGTATACATCGGGGTGTTTGCGCGTCTGCGTCACGATCTCCACCAGGTAGGCCTTAATGGCCGGGTCGGCGTGGATCCGGCGCACGGCCGCCTGCGCTTCGAGCAGTTCGTCCACGCTCACCACTTGCTCCAGCTTCTCAATCGGGTGCGCGAACTGCTGCCGGTCGAGCACATCAATCTCATTGGCGACCGTCGGGTAGCCCAACGACAGCCGCAGCAAGAAGCGGTCGAGCTGCGCCTCCGGCAGCGGGAACGTGCCTTCATACTCAATCGGGTTCTGAGTCGCCAGCACCATAAACGGCCGGGGCAATTGGTGCGTCACACCGTCCACGGTGGTCTGCTTCTCTTCCATCGCTTCGAGCAACGCCGCCTGGGTCTTGGGCGTGGCGCGGTTGATCTCGTCTGCCAGCACAATCTGCGCCACAATCGGCCCGGCGCGGAATTCAAACTGGCGCGTCTGCTGGTTGAAGATCGACACGCCCGTCACATCGCTGGGCAGCATGTCGGGCGTGAACTGGATGCGGCTAAAGCTGGTGCCCATAGAGCGGGCCACGGCCTTCGCCAGCATGGTCTTGCCCACGCCCGGCACGTCCTCAATCAGCAGGTGGCCCTGGCACAGCAGCCCCACCAGCGTCAACTGCACTTCGCTCGTCTTACCGATGATGACTTTTTCAACATTCGCCAGCAGGCGGTCGGCCACAGCTTGGATAGACACATGCGTGTTTTCGAGGGTAGTTGTCACAGAAGCTCCTAGGCTGAGTAGGGAGGATCCGCCGTCGGGCGTGGGGACCTCAAAGTATACCGTTACGGCTTACAGTCGGTTCAGCGCCCGCGCAGGCGCCGGTAGCTCAGGCGGGCCACCGTGTACAGCGCGCGATAGATCTCCGTGCGCGAGATCTTGCTTTGCCCCATCGTGCGATCACGAAACAGAATCGGCACCTCGGCCACGCGCCAGCCGCGCCGCTCTACCAGATACAGCAATTCAATCAGAAACGAGTAGCCCGACGAGAAGATGTGGTCGAGTGGCAGCGACTCGAGCACCGCCCGCCGATAGAGGCGAAATCCGGCCGTCACGTCGCGGGCGTGTAGGTTCAGCGCCAAGTGCGCCACCGCGTTCGCGCCCCGGCTCAAAACCCGCCGGGCGGCCGGCGAGTCCACCGCCCGGCCGTCGCCTACGTAGCGCGAGCCGATCACTAAATCGGCCTCGGCCAGCTTCGCCACCAGGGCCGGGATGTGACTCGGATGGTGGCTGAAGTCGGCGTCCATGGTCAGCACCGCCCCCGCCCCCTGGGCTAGCGCGCTCCTGAAGCCCGCCACATAGGCCGTGCCCAGGCCCAACTTGCCGGCCCGGTGGATGACGCCCAGCCGGTCGGGCTGCGCCGCGGTCAGGCGGTCGGCCAATGCCCCTGTGCCGTCCGGCGAGTTGTCATCGACCACCAGCACGCGCAGGGCGTTGGGCAGCGCCAAAAGCTGCGGCACGAGGTGCTCGATATTCTCCACCTCGTTGTAAGTTGGCAGGACGACAAAAATCGGGTCAGCCGGCGGCACAGCGGCGGCCGGCGTTTGTGAAGCAGTCACAGTCATGGCCCACAATCACTCGCGGATGGCGAACGCCAGGGCCGCCAGCCAAAACAAACTGTAGTTAAGGATTCGGCGCGAACGCATTTGCGCCCCGAACAACACAGTCACCAGCACCAGCCCGGTCGCCAGCCGGATGATGCCTAGCGGCTCGCGGAAGGTCGAGAACGGCACCACGGCCAACAGCGCCGCGTTCGCGCCCAGCGCCCACACTGCCGGCGACCAATCGCGCCGCACAATGCGCCCGGCCGCCGCCACTACGCCCCACACGCTCGGCGCCACGATCAGCGGCACCAGCAGCACGCCCAGCAGCGCCATGGCCGCCACGCTCACCGTGGCCACGCGCCACAGGCCCATATAGGGCACCCATTCAAACGGGGTCGCCAAGTAGCCGCCGGAGGCGATGCCGGCCGTGCCAAACCACTGCACCAACAAAAATTGCAGCACGGCAAACGGCAGCGCCGCTAGCGCAAACGCGACTGCGGCCCGCCACCGCCGGTTGACCACGGCCCACACCAGCAGCGCCAGCCACACCGCCAACACCGTTTCTTTGGCGAGCAAGGCCAGCCCCACCGCCGCCGCCGACCACGCCACCCGGCCGCGGTTGACCGCCAGCAGCGCCGCCGCCGCCAGCGCATAGGCCAGCGGCTCGGTCAGGTCCAGCCGCACGGCCATGACCAACCCGGCCCACAAGCCATAGGTCAGCGCATACCAGCGGCTGACGCCTTGGTCGCGCAGCCACTGCTCCACCAGGCGCGTGCCGGCGAGCTGCGCGGCGAGGTTGATGAGCACCAGCGTCCACGGCACGGCCGCCGCTTGCCCGCCTGCCAGCGCCCACGCCAGCAATGGGTACAGCAGGCGCTGATAGCGGTAAGCCGGCACATCCAGGTGCGCCGCCGCCACGGCCGGGCGCGGGTCGCGGGCGATCCAATAGGCGAACTGCCCATCGTAGCCCTGCTCGCCCAACGGTTCGCCGTTGGCAAAGCCGTCGCCCAAACTGGCGAAGGCCAGCGGGTCGCCCTGCGCCCCGGCCAACACCGCGCCCAGGTAGGCCGCCAACACCAGCCCGACCACCAGCGTCGGCGATAGCCCGGCGAGCCACTTACGCACGCCCGCGCCCCCTGCCCGCCAGCGCCGCTAGACCCAGCGCTACCCATGCCGCCAGCGCCGCGCCGGAGATCAGGCCGCCCAGCGCCACACTGCGCGGATAATAGTCGAACACCACGGTGTGCGCCCCGGCCGGCACCGCCACCGCGCGCAAGGCCACGTTGGCCGGCAGCAGCGCCGCCGGTTGGCCGTCCACGGTCACGGTCCAGCCGGGATAGTACGTATCGGCCAGCACTACCCAGCCGGCCTGGTCCAGGGCGACGGGGATTGTAACGGCGTTGATAGAGGGTGTCAAAGAATCGCCCAGCGCGGGCGGCGCGCCCGGCCCGGCCTCCAGAATGACGACGGCGGCCGGGTCGAAGTCGGGCGCGGCCAATGCCGCCTGCGCCGCCGCCTGGTCGGGCACCGTGCGCGCGGCGGGCACCACCCACACCCGGCTGGGCGGCTCCGGCAATTGGTAGAAGGCCATGCCGCCCTCGGCCACCGCGGCGATCAGCCGCCCCTCGGCCACCGGCGTGGTGCTGGCGATCACCGCCACATCCATCAGCCGCAGCAGATTGGGCGTGCGCTGCGCCGCCACGAGCTCCACCAGGGCCGCGTAGCGGGCACTGACCAGCGGCTCGTAGTTGTTGGCCGACGGCAGCCGGTCGAGCACGCCCACGTTCGGCACCTGCGCCGCCCGCAGCGCCAGCGCCGTGGCCGGCGGGCCAAAGGTCTTGAACGACAGGAGGTTGCGATACTTCACCTGGTCTTCATCGTCCGGCGGATACCATAGCCGGTGGCCGTCCAGGGCCTCGGCCAATATCGCCGTGGTCGCCGCCGGCTGGCGGTAGG
>JAYUUW010000809.1:0-9525 GCA_043754665.1 Anaerolineales bacterium
GTGGTCGTACTGGGTCAGGGCGCGCAGCAGCTCGCGCGTGAGGCGGCCGATGCCCGCGCCCTGGCGCACGGCGGAGGTGGCGTCAAAGCCAATGCGCATCGGCATTAGCTAACGTCGTTGTACGTCCAGAAGCGATTGACGAAGAAGTTCCACAGCAGCACGGTGACGACGGACGTGCCGAGGGTGAGGTTGCCGGCAATGAATTCGACCGCGTCGACAGTGAGCGCCAGCACGTGCTGCCCGGCGACGAGTTGATGGTAAGGCGTGGTTACCAGGGCAAAGATGGTCACGCGGATGCCATAGCCGATGAGGTTGACGACGGTGAACTGCACCAACTGGCGGCGCAGCGACTTGCTGCGGCTGTCGGGATAGGTCCAGTAGCGGTTGAGGGTGAAATTGCTGGCGATGGCGGCGCAAAACGAGATGGTGCCGGCGACGATCAGCGGCAGATTGAACACATGCGCGAAGATATTGAAGACCGTGGCATCGACCACGAACCCAATGGCGCCGACCACCAAGAATTTGGCGAAGCGCGAGGCTTCTTTGCGGGCGGCGGGTGCCGCGATTATGCGTGACATGCCGTTGACGCTTCCTTAATCGAGTGAAAGCTGCGCGGTGCGGTGGGCGGCGGGGCGCTGTGCCAAAACGACCAACAGGCCCAGCAGCACCGCCAGCGTAAAGTGTATGTTATTGACGTACAGATTATCGACGACCTGGTGCGCGCTGAGGTGCACCCACGCGCCGAGCAAGCCCAACGCCAGCCCGCGCGCCCAGCCGTCACTGCGGCCGATGACGCGCACCGTGAGCGCCAGCACCGCCAGCCACAGCGCCAGATAGGCGCCGAGGCCGGCCACGCCGGTCTCCGCCAGCACATTCAAATATATCATGTGCGCGTGCCCCAGGGCATTGGGCCAGTTGAGCAGGGCATAGCGCGGATAGGCGGCGGCGTAGTTGCCCAGGCCGACGCCCAGCCAGGGGTGGTCGCGGGCCATGCTCTCGGCCGCCTGCCAGTGCGCCAGGCGCTCGATGATAGCGAAGTTGCTGTCGTTGATGTTCGCGCCGCGCACATCGGTGACCGCGGTGAAGTCGGCCACGTCGGCCAGGCGGTTGGCAATGCTGGCCGGCACCAACCCGGCTTGCAGCAGGCCAATGGCCAGCGTGCCGCCCACGGCCACCAGCGCCAGCCCCCAGCCCCAGGAGCGCGGCAGAGCCGCCACCAGGGCCACCCCGGCTACGGCCGCCCCCAGCCACGCGCCGCGCGAGAACGAGACGAACAGCCCGCCGACCAGCAGCAGGGCGACCACGCCGAAGCCGAGCCCGAGCGCCAATTGCCGGAGCGGCGGGCATGCCAGCGGGGCGCGTTTGGTGCGCGGCCGCAGCACGGCGCGGGCGCGGCCGAGCGCGACCAGCACATACGGCTCCAGCGCGGCCCAGGCCAGCCCCGCCGCCACCGGCCACAGTAGGCCCAAGAAGCCGCCGAGCGGGTTGGGCTGCTCGAAGGTGCCGTAGGCGCGGTAACTGCCATCGGCCAGTTGGAAAGCCGATGGGCCGGCACCGCGCAGCCGCGACTGGTAGAGCGCCAGCAGCGCCTGCGCCAGCCCTGCCAACAGCACGGCGGCGATCAGGGCGCGCAGCCGGCCACGCTGCGCCTCACTGTGCACGATCACCACGCCCAGCGCGATCTCGGCCCACTTGAGCCATTCCTTCAGGCCCTCGTCGAGCGCGGTGGCGTTGAGGAGCGAGAGCAGCGCGACGCCCAGGTACAGGCCGAGCGGCACGAGCAGCGGAATGGAAGGAATGACGAGGCGGCGTTCGGCGAGGCCGCGCGCCAGCCAGCCCGCCACGGCCAGCGCAAAGAACAGTTGGCCCAAGTCGACCGGCAAGCTGGGCGCGGCGATGGCGAGGTAGGCGCGGGTGGGGCCGAGGATCAGCGCCAGCCCCAGGCCCACGCTGGGCTCCCAGGCGGCTAAGGCGATGGCCGGCACGCCGACGAGCAGCGCGGCGGCGACCGGCAGCGGCAGCCGCGCCAGCCCCAGGCCCAATGCCACGGCCAGCACCGCCCAGGCGAACGCCCACAGAGGGGCAGTCAGGGCGAGCAGGCGGGCGGCGCGGGTCAGCATGGCACCGGCGCTTAGGCCGCGATCACGCCTTGGAAGTACGCAATCGTGTGGCGGAGGCCGTCTTCCAGCGGGGTGCGCGGCTCCCAGCCCAGCACGCGGGTGGCCTTGCTAATGTCGGGCCGGCGGCGCTGCGGGTCGCCCTGAGTGCGGCTGGCGGGCTGCACACTGATGCCGGCCTGGTTACCGGTGAGGGCGTTAATCACCTCGGCGAACTCGCGGATGGTGACCTCGCGCGGGTTGCCCAGGTTGACGGGCGTGGGCTCGTCCGAGGCCAGCAGCTTCACCAGGCCGTCGACCAGATCGGCCACATAGCAAAAGCTGCGGGTCTGCGTGCCGTCGCCATAGACGGTAAGGGGCTGGCCGCGCAGGGCCTGGCCGACAAAGTTGGGCACCACACGGCCGTCGTCGAGTTGCATGCGCGGGCCGAAGGTGTTAAAGATGCGGACGATGCGGGTGGGCACGCCATAGGTGCGGTGGTAGGCCATGGTCAGCGCCTCGCTGAAGCGCTTGGCCTCGTCGTACACCGAGCGCGGGCCAATCGAATCCACATGGCCCCAGTAGGTTTCTTTTTGCGGGTGCTCCAGCGGGTCGCCGTAAATCTCGGAGGTGGAGGCCATGAGAAAACGCGCACCCTTAGCGCGGGCCAGGTCGAGCGCGTTAAAGGTGCCGAGCGACCCCACTTGCAGCGTCTCAATTGGCAACTGCATGTAGCTGGTCGGCGCAGTCAACGACGGGCTGGCGGGCGAGGCGAAGTGCAGCACGGCGTCGAGCGGGCCGTCGACGGTGAAGGGCTTGGTCACGTCGTGCTTGGTGAACACGAAATCGGCGCGACCCAGCAGGTGCTGAATGTTGCGCTGGCTGCCGGTCAGCAGGTTGTCGACGGCGGTGACGTGGTGGCCCTCAGCCAAGAATCGGTCGGACAAATGCGACCCGATGAAGCCGGCCCCCCCGGTGATGAGAATGCGCATGCGGACGTCCTTACACAGGTGCTAGTGGTGGTGGATGCGGGAAATTCCGGGCGATTGTAACACAGCGGCTTGCGCGGACGCGGGGGCGTCGGCCAGGCGGCGCAGGTGCTGCACCGCCGCCAGCGCCAGGAAGAAGACGTAGGACAGGTCGACCAGGAAGAAGCCGTGGTCGACCAGCCCGTGGGCCAGCATGTCGGCTACCAGGCCCATGAGGCCGACCGTGAGCGCGAGCAGCGAGCGCTGGTGCGGGTCGGCAGCGGCGGCCAGCCGGCGGTAGACGGCCAGCGCGGTGAGCCAGAAGCCGGCGATGAGCCCCAGCCCGGCGGCGAAGCCCAGCACGCCCAGCCGGCTGAGGAAGTCGAGCACCAGGTTGTGCGGGTGCGACAGGTTCGGCTCTTGCCATGCCTCCGGCAGGATGTAGCGGCTGCGGTAGAGCGAGAGGAAGTTATCCGGCCCAACGCCGAGCAGCGGATGGTCGAGGAACATGCGCCAGGCCGAGAGCCAGAGCTTGACGCGGAAGAACGACGTGCCGCCGCTGAAGTCGAGCAGCCCGGCAAAGCGCGGCACCCGCGCCAGCAGCGGCAACGCCGTCAGCCCGGCCGCCGCGCCGCCGCCCACCAGCCACCACGCCCGCCGCCCGAGCCAGCCGACCAGCACGACCGCCAGCGCCACCGGCAGGCCGATGAGCAGCGCGCCCTTCGAGAAGGTGAGCACGACGGTCGCGCCCAGCACCAGGGCGGCCAGCGCGTAGAGCCCGCGCCGTGCCCGGTCGCGCCCGAGCACGACGACGGCGGCGGCCACCGGCAGCGCGCGGCCGACGTAGAGCGCCAGGTTGTTGGGTGAGCCGTAGACGCTGCGGATGCGGGCCAGCCCCTCTTCGGCGGTGATGAGGCCGGTGCCGGTGACGTACTGGTACAGCCCGACGAGCGCTACCAGCACCGCGCCGAGCATGAAGAAGTCGACTAGCCGCCACAGGCTGCGCCGGTCGAGCGGCGTGGCGCGCAGCAGGCAGTAGAACAGCACCGGCTCCAACATCACCAGCCGGTACTCGCGGATGGCCACGCCCAGCAGTTCGGCGGTGAAGGTGCTGGCGGTGGCGACGAGCAGATAGGCGATCACGGCCCAGTCGAGGCCAGAAAGGCGCAGCGGCGCGGCGGGGGCGCGGCGGGCCAGCCGGGCGAGCAGCGGGCGGGCGTTGTGTAGCAGCCAGGCCGCCAGCGTCAGCAGCAGGAAAATTTCCACCATCGCGAAGCCGCGCTGCCACAGCAATTTGTATTGCAGATAGAACGGCACGAACAGCACCGTGAAGCACAGGCCGAGGTCGAGCCGCAGATAGAATAGCCCGAACAGCAGCACCAGCGCCAGCAGGGTCAGCACGAGCGAGGGCGAGAAATACAGTAGCCCGGCCGTGGCCGCGGTGACGGCAATCGGCACCGCATCGCCGAAGCGGCGCGAGACGGCGGCGGCGTCGCTGCCCCAGGTGAGGAAGGCGCTCACGTAGAGCAGCAGGCTGGCCGCGCCGGTGACGAGCACCTGCCCTGCGCCGCCCAGCCGGTCCCAGGCGCGGCGCACCGGCACGGTCACCACGGTCCAAGACAGACCGCGCCCAAAGTAGCCGACGCCGAGCGCGCCGGCCAGCGCCAGCCCGGCCAGCAGCGCCCACAGGCGGGCGTACTCGGTATTGGGCAGGGTGCGGCCGACCGAGAAGCCCACGAAGGCCCACTGCTCCCAGCCGCGCTCGGGCACGATGAGGGCGGTGTGGGTGCGGCCGGGGTCTAGCCCAGTGGCGACTGGGATGGTGGTCACCTGGGCGGCGGTGGCCTCGGGCGAGGTGAGCACGAGGTATGCACCGCGGTCGTCCAGCGGCAGCGCGTTGGCGGGCTGGCCGTCGATAGTGACATACAAGTAGCCGCGATAGTCGGCGCGGCGCACGGTGAGGGCCAGGTCGGTGCCCTCAAACGCCAGCGTGATCGACGCGCCGCCGTACTCTTCGGGAATGTCCGCGCCGAGTTCGCCCAAGCGCCAATTGCCGGTGTAGATGAGGCCCGGGTAGAAGGCGCTGTAGTTGCCGGGCAGGGCGACAGGCCGGCTCTCCGAGGGCGGCGTGAGCGTGGCCAGCAGCGGCGAGGGCGCGCCGGCCGGGTCGAGCAGCGCAAAGCCCCAATGCGGGTCGTCCGGCGGGGCCACAGGCTGCAGCGTTTCGAGCGCCAGCACCCCGGCCCACGGCCATTCGCTCTCGGCGCGGGCGAAGGCGGCCAGGGTGTGGTCGACCTGCTCGTCGGCGGTGGCCTGGCCCCAGGGCGAGGCGAGGGTGTTCCAGCCGAAGTTGCCGCCCCACAGCAGCTTGTGGCCGTCGCCGTTACGCACCATCACCTCGCGCAGCAGTACGAAGCGGCTGAAGTTCAGGCGGGCGGCGTCGGCCTGGCGGTCGGCCGGGCCGGTGTAAAAGCCGTAGGGCTTGCCGGCGGCGGCGTCGAAATACGGCGCGGCCCCCAGGTCGTAAAGCTGCTGCAGGTAGAGCAGGTCGCTCAGGTTGTCGGGGCCGGTTTCGAGCGTGGGGGCCAGCGCGCCCGCCAGCACCGTGGCCGAGGGGTCGGCGGCGTGGATGGCCTCGTAGGCGGCTTGCAGCAGCGCGGCGTAGGCGGCGGCCGAGGGGGGCTGGTCGCCCCACCCGGCGCTGAGGTTGGGCTCGTCCCAAATCTGGTAGACGCCCACGCTGTCGCCGTAGCGGGCGGCGAACGCACCGGCGAAGTGGGCGAAGTCGGCGGGGGTGGTGGGCGGCGCGGTAGGCGGCAGCCCGGCGGCGCGGGCCCAGGCAGGCGCGAAGTTGAGCACGGCGATCAGTTGGTGGCCGGAGCCGGTGGCCGCGCCTATCACCCGGTCCCAGGTGTCCCAGTCGAACGCGCCGCGCTCCGGCTCAAGGGCATCCCACGGAAAGGTTTGGCGCAGCCAGGGCAGGCCGGGCAACTGCGCTACGACGGCGGCGGGGTCGGGGTACTGCTCCAGCGCGACGTTGACGCCGCGAATGTTGGCTGGGCGCACCGCCAGCGCGGGGTCGGGCAGGCCGATGGTGACGCCGAAGGTCTGCGCCGCGTGGGCGTGGATGACGGCCGCCAGGCCAGCCAGCGCGGCCAGGCAGAGGGCGAGGCTGGCGAGAAAATAGACCCGGCGCATGGGAGCGGGGGCCCTACGGAGCCCAGCGCGGCTGCGAGCTGAGGCCGTCGCCGGTGAGCTGTTGGTTGAGGCCGGTATCGGGGTCGATGATCCACAGATTGTCCTGGTAGATCAGCGCCAGCAGCCGGCCGTTGGGCGACCAGGCGATTTGCTCATCCGGGCTCAGCCCGGCCTGGCCCTCCGGCGGGAACACAAAGCGCACGTTGCTGCCGTCGCGATCCATCAGCCCAAGGCGGTAATTGCTGAAAGGCGAGTTGTTGGGGTCGGTGGCCTGCAAGAAGGCAATGCGGTAACTGATCTCGCCGCTGGGCAGCACGGTCTCCGGCGACGGCTGGGGGTTGGCCCACATGCCGGCGCGCGGGATCAAGTTGTACTGCAAGCCGTCGGTCACGCCGACCGCGCCCAGGTCGAAGGCGGGCGAGTCCTCGGGGGCCTCCAGGCTGATGGACTGGCCATGAGTGATGGTGTACAGCACCTGCCCGTTGGGCGCCCAGCGCATGGGCGGGTACCAGGCCCAGTCGCTGTGGGTGTTGTAGGCAGTGAACTGCACCAACTCGCTGATGACGACCGTGGCCGTGAGCGCGCGCGCATTGCGGAAGCTGAAGTTGAGCAGGCCAATCGAGTCGGCGCGGGAGTAGGCCAGCGAGCGGCCATCGGGCGCAAAAGCAAAGCCAGTGCCAAACCAGCCGTACACGCCGCCGGCCGAGCTGTCGAGAATTTGGGTGGTGGTGACGGTCTGGCGGTTGTTGGAGCGCGGCGCCCAGCGCAGCAGCCACAGGTCGTTGTTGGCCTGCCAGCCCGGCGCGCGCGAGATGCGCTCGGCGGTGCTGTAGACAAAGGTGCGGGTGTCAATGGGCGACCACTCGGCGTAGAGCACGTTGGAGACCGGCAGCGTGAAGGGCAGGGCGGTGACTGTGGCGGTAGCCGGACGGGTGGTGGTGATGGGCAGGGTGGAGACGGCCCACAGCGTGTTGAAGTTGGGGCCGCTGGCCTGGGTGACGGCGCGGGTGAACAGCAGCCACTGGCCGTCGGGCGAGAGCTCGAACACATAGCCGTCGAGGTCGCCGCTGGTGGTCAGCGGCAAGCGCTGGCCCGAGTTGGTGCGCATGACCCAGGCGTTGCGGCCGTTGATGTAGGCCAGCGTGCCGCTAATGGGCACCAGGGTGAACGACCCCTGCTGGCCGATCATGATGATCTCGGCCACCGGGTTGGTGAGGGTGAGCCGCTTGATCACGCTGCGCGAGACCTGCACCCCGTCCTCGAACACGGTTCGGTAGGTCAATTCCTCGGTGCCGGTCTGGCCCACTTGCAGCAGGCGGCGCTCGCCGGCCGGCAGCCCTTCGTTGTGCACGATCTCGGAGGTGAACGGAATCTGCACCTCCTCGGTCTCGAAGCGCTCGGTGACGCGGCTGATGACGATGGCGAGGCCTTCACTGATGAGGGTGAAGGGGGGCGGGTCGAGCTGGTCGAGGTCGCCGAGGGTGATTCCGGCCGTGGCCACGGCTTCGCGCACGGTCAGGCCGGGGTCGAAGGTGTAGCCCTGCACGTCGCCGTCCACCAAAATAGTCAGGTGGACGGCGGCGGGGCTGGTGGGGGGCGCAGAGACGAGCGGGCGGCAAGCCGCTGCCCCGAGCGCCAGGAGGCTCAGCAGACAGGCGAGCCGGAAGGTCAGGCGCGATTTACGCAAGGGGTGAGCGCGCGGCATGCAAGATCGGCAAAAACCGGCCAAAGGCCGATGGTATAATGTCGGGCGCGGGCGGCTATTTCTTGATGGTGCCGCTGAACGACATTTTGCCGTCGGAAATGGCGATGCTGGTGATGGTCACTTCGGTCGAGTCGATGGTCAGTTCGTTGGTCAGCGACTCGCTGATGCTGTCGTTCAGGCTGTCGAGCATGGACTGCGGCACCGGCACTGGGCCGAAATCGGCGTCGGTGATGGACGCGGCCAGTTTGCCGTCACCATCGACGGTGACGTCGATGACGAGCGTGGCCGGGGCGGTCAGCGCGCCGATCTTGGCGTCGCCGGTCATGGTCATCTTGCCGTCGCGCAGGAAGATCTGGATGTTTTCCAGCGGCGCGTCGGGCTGTTCGGCCAGCTTGATGGCGACGTAGGAAGTCACCTGCTCTTCAGTCATCACGATGACGACCTCGCCATTGGGGCCAGCGTTGTCAATAGCGTTTTGCCACAAGTCTTCCAGTTCACCGGCGGCTTCGGTCGAAACAACGATGGGCGAGGCCGGCGCGGTGGGGGCGCCAATGCCCAGACCCGACCCGCAGGCCAGACCGGCCAGGCTGAGGGCCAAGACGGCACAACCAAGCATCCGCGCACGAAAAGATAGGTTCATATTACAACCTCCACAACCACAGTAAGTGTTGCGCGGGAAGCCAAGAGGCACACTGCCCCTGGCGACCACGCGGCCCAACTGACAATCCACGCACCGAGACAGACGACGCGAAAATTATAACATGCCCACTTCGACCGAACCCGAAGGTATGCCCGCCTGGCTCCCAGGCGATTTGCCGCAAGATCCGCCCGCCGCGACGCCGCCAGCCGGTCCTCCGGCCACCAAACCGCCCGCTGGGGCCGCGCCTGAGACGGGGGCCGACATTCCAGCCGAAATCCGCGCCGACGCCCCGGCGGAGGTGCTGCCGCTGACCCCCGCCGAAGTGGCGGCGGAAGCGGCGGCCGATGCGCCGGGGAGCGACGCCGTGGCCGAAGCGCAGGCGCTGGAAAGCGCCCCACACCAGCCGGAGGCCGAAGCTGAGCCGGAACCGACCATTGAGCCTGAGCCGCCCGCGCCGGATGATGAGAGCGCCGTAGGCGACCCCCAGGCACTGGAAGCCGCCGTTGACCTGGATGCAGAGGTACAAACGCCCGTGCCGAGCGCCGTGGCGTTGGACGACGAAGACGCCATAGAGCCGGACGCCGAAGAACTGGCCGCCGCCTTCATCATTGACGGCGACGGGTCCGAGAACGTCGACGCGCTGGCCGATTTGCTGGGCGGCGACGAGGCATTGGACGCTGAAGTAGTGGTGTTGGTGGCCGACGAGGCCGACGACGAGGCCCACGCCGATGTGCTGATAGCCGCGCCTGACGGCGCAACGACCGAAGACATGGTCGTCGACACCTATGAGACGGGCGAGGCCGAGCCAGTCATGGAAGAAGAAGTGCAGCAATCCGGCCCGGCCCCAGACGCGGCCGACGACGAAGCGCGGGAAGCGCCCGCCGAGCCGGCCGAGGCCGCCCAAGAAGCGGTGGCCGT
>JAYUUW010000810.1:0-1626 GCA_043754665.1 Anaerolineales bacterium
ACCCCGCCCGCGCTCCCTCCAGCACCAGCAGTCGCTGCTTCGTCTCCACCCCCTGGCTGCCCAGGTAGCCGCGCAGCGAGCCATCGGCCGCCAGCACGCGGTGGCACGGCACCACAATCGGCACCGGGTTGTGGCTCAGCGCCTGGCCTACGGCGCGCGCCGCGCTCGGCCGGCCGATCTGGCGCGCCACCTCGGCGTACGTGCGCACCTGCCCGCGCGGGATCTGGCACGCCGCCAGCAGCACCTGCCGCTGGAAGGCCGTCACATGGCTCAGGTCCACCGGCAGGTCAAAGCTCTCGCGCCGCCCGGCCACATACTCGGCCACCTGCCGCGCCGCCGGCCCCGCCTTGGCGTGCGAGCGCGTCGGCGTCAGCCCGGTCTGCCGCTGCACCAGTGCCAGGAAGGTGACCTCGCTCATGCCGAAGCGCACCGATACCAGGCCCTGCTCGCTCACGGCTACATACACCGGGCCGATGGCGGTGCGCGCCAGCACGTCGTACCACAGCGGCGAGGTCTCGGCCCGCAGCGCGGCCCGCAGGCGGGTGGTGGCGGCGGCCGTCGCGTCGGCGCTCGGCCCGGCGGCGTACAGCGTGTCGAGCGCGGCGGTCACCGCATCAGGCGCGGGCGCGGCGCGCTCCAGCCAGGCATCATTGGGTAGGGAGGGGCGGTTAGGAGTCATGGTTGGTGGTCTCACTGTTCGAGGTCCAATTGCCGCAGCTTCTTCAGGGCCTGATACACGTTGGCCCGCGCGGCGGCGGCGGTGCAATCCAGCACTTCGGCAATCTCACCGTAATCGAGTTCTTGATACTTCCGCAGGATCAGCGCGGCGCGCTGCTGCTCGGGCAGCGCCGCCACGGCCGCGGCCACCGCCGCCAGCGTGTGCGCCTGCGCCACCTGCGCGGCCACGCCGGGGCCGGCCGCCATCAGCTCCGGGTCGAGCGCGGCGGTATGTGCGGCGGCGCGCAGGGCTTGCTTCTGCCGCGTGCGCGCCACGTTGGTGGCGATGCGATACAGCCAGGCCAGGTGGTTGGGGTGGCCCGCCGTGCGGCCATACGCCCGGTAGGCGCGCAGAAATGTGTCCTGCAGCGCGTCTTCGGCGTCGGCCGGGTGGCGCAGCAGCCGCCACAAATAGGCATATAAGCGTCCGCTGTGCGCGGTGACCAGGGTTTCAAACTCAGGCAGCACGGCGATGATTCCTTTCAATGTATATAACCACCGAAAGGCCGTTCTGTGAAAGGGGAGTTACAAGCAAAATCGGAGCGTGGTCGCGGACTTTGCATTCTCTATCTGCGCCGATAGCGATTTCCCAACAAGTGCATGCCTTCACCCAACTGTCGGCATTATCGCCGCCTCGCGTAGGGGCGTTCGCCTGCCCAGGGGAACTTTCCGGGGAATGTACGCCGAGTGCTCGCTACTAACCAACCGAATCTACGCTGGCCGCCGCCTCTTTGCCAACCGAGGCGCCGACTGAAGTCAGCCCGCGTCTATCCCGTAGCCCGCGCAGGCGGGCTTCGCCTTATGTTGCCGCGGTTTTAACCGCCGGGGTCAAAGACGGCTTTGGTTAGTCGCAGCCGTTGTCAGAGAGCCGACCCCCAAAGGAAGGGAAAAGCAGCACGAGGGCCGGCA
>JAYUUW010000811.1:0-1980 GCA_043754665.1 Anaerolineales bacterium
GCTCTGGGGCGGGCGACCGCTGAATGGGCGGCGGGGGCGGCACGGCCGGCTGGTTCGAGGGCGGGTCGGGCAGGCGGGCGCGGCGGGCCTGGGTGGGCGGGAAAACCGGTTGAGTTACGGGCGGCGGCGCGGCGGCCTGCGTGGGCGTCGAGGGCTGCACGGCCGAGGGCGTGGCGCGCGGCCGTTCGGGCTGCTGGTTCGCGTCGAGCGCGCGCTGCACGGGCACGGCGGGTGCGCCGGTGGCGGGCCGGCCGCCAAAGGGGTCGCCGCGGCGGCCGGCGGCGCTGGGCGGCAGCGGGCCACCCTCGCCGGGGGCAAACTCGGGCGCTTGGCCCAGTTGGGCCTGGGCGGCGGCCTGGGCGGCCTGCGCTTGCAGCGCGCTGGCCAGGGCCGGGTCGGCGCCGGGGCCGTAATAGGTGACGCTGGGCGCGCTCGGTTCACTGACCGGCAGCGGCGTATCGTTGGCCGGGGCGGGCTGCGCCTCATACTTGGCCGCAATGGCGGCGCTGTTGGTCTGCTGGCCGGCCCGGCTGCTAAAGGCCTCCAGCTTTTCGGCGCGGCGCGCGGTGTCCATCAGCCCGCCAGACAGGGCGCGGTCGGTTTGGCGCTGCACACGCTGCACCAGCGCCTGGTTGCCGGCCGAGGCCAGGGCCACGCGGCCCAGCGCCGGGCGGGTCGCTAGCGGCGGGGCCTCGCGCCAGACTTCGGGCGCGGGTTCGGCCGGCGGGGTGGGCGGGGCGGCGGGGCGGCTGACGGTGGGCGCAATCGGGGGCGTCACCGCCGGCGCGGGGCGGTCCACCAGCGCCGGGCGCTGCGCGTTGAGGGCGCGCTGGGTCCAGGGCGAGAGGCCGCCTTGGGCGCGCTGCACGCGGCCGGCCACCGACCGCGCCAGGCCCTCCAGGGGCGTGGCGCGCGGGGCTTCAGCCTCGTCCGCGGGGCGGTTAGGATCGTCGCTCATGCCGTTCGGTTCAACGCCGGTCGCTTAAAAATGACACCCGAGCCGTTAGAAGAAGCTCATGGGCGTGCCCATTTCCAGGCTCAGGTCGATGCCCTGGTGAGCGATCTCAATCTGCTCAATGGCCACCTGGTCGCTGCCGGCCTGCATTTCCGGGCCGACCCACTTCACCGGCATCGCGCCGATCACATCCCAGTGGCGGGCCTTGCGGCCGTCGACCGTGCCGAGAATGATCGACATATGCGTGCCTTGCGGCACAATGATGCCCAGCATCTTCAGGCCGCGAATGGCGACACTGGAGCCGGGGATAGTGTGGATGCCCCACACCTGGCCGTCGTACATGCCCCAGCGGAACCAGCGCCATAACTCGCGGTTATAGGTGATGCCGCGCTTGAGCGTGATGTTGGGGTAGGTGATCTGCCCGGGCAGCAGCCATTCGAAGTCGTTGGTGCCGCCTTCGCGCACCCGCTTGACTTCGCGCTCCATGCCCAGGCCCGAGCACTCGCTAAATTCGGCGATGATGACGCCCAACACTTCCACGTAGAACTTCCACGCGGGGGAGACATCAAAGCGGATGCCCAGGGCGTCGACGGCGGCGCCCAGCGCTGCGGTTTGCAATCCAAAGGTCATGTGCCGGCCTCCTGACTAACTACCAATAACTCAGCGCACCGCGCCGTGGCGCTCGCGCTCGATGTAGGCCTCCCGCCGCAGGAGCAAGAAGATTTGCGCGGCGAGGGCTTCGAGATCAATGTCGTCTTGCGGGTTGCTGGCCCCACACTTCTCTGAGCGGGCCGGGGTAAAGCCATCGGTGCCATAGCTGTTGACCGTGCTGGGGTCCAGGCCGGTGGCGGCCACATCCAGGCGCATGGCATCCAGCGGGTCGTTACTGCTCGGAAAGGTATCCGCGCCAAGCCGGTCCTGGCGCGCCGACCCGGGGTTGGGTTCGACGGACGGGTCGTAGCGGTCGGTGCCCGCGCGCGGGCGAGAGAGGGGGCGGTCGAGTGTTGTCATGGTCTGCGTTTTGG